>NZ_DATFIP010000023.1:0-60276 GCF_035270045.1 Salibaculum sp. | reverse complement strand
GTTCGCCCTGTTGCAGGAACAGGTGCAGGCCGACCCGGCGCTTGGTCTCGGAGGGCCGTCCTTGCATTGGCTGCACGAAGCCCTGACCGAGACGCGCACCCTGTCCCGGCGCCGGGCCCCCGACCTGCCCTGTCTTTGTTTCCTGGGCTCGGACGAACAGATCGTCGACACCGCCCGTATCCGCGACCGCATGGCCAGCTGGCCCAGAGGCGAACTGGTGGTCCTCGAGGGTGGCAAGCACGAGGTGATCCTCGAAAAGCCCGCCTTGCGCAACGCGCTTTTCGACCGCAGCGTTGCGCTTTTCGACGATCCCCAGCGACGGGCCGCCTGACCCCGCTTTACCGGGGTCGGGCAGGCGCTAGAACTGGTCCATGAGTGCGGTTCTGACCTTCACCAAGGCCGGCATCTACTGCCCGGCGGGCGATTTCTGGATCGACCCCTGGCGACCCGTGCCCCGGGCCCTGATCACCCACGGTCACGCCGATCATGCGCGCGCGGGGATGGGCCGCTACATGGCGACCAAGGCCGCCGCCCCTGTGATCCGCCATCGGCTGGGCGCGGACATCGACCTTCAGACAACAGCTTTTACAACCCCGACCCGGATCGGCGATGCCACGGTATCTTTCCACCCGGCGGGCCATGTGCCCGGGTCGGCGCAGATCCGGATCGAGGTGGCCGGCGAGGTCTGGGTGGTCTCGGGCGATTACAAGACCGTGGACGACGGGCTGTCGGAGCCGTTCGAGCCGGTTGCCTGCCACAGCTTCATCACCGAATGCACCTTCGGTCTGCCGGTCTTCAACTGGACCCCGCAGGACGTGCTGGCCGACCGGATCAACGCCTGGTGGGCCGGGAATGCCGCCGCGGGGCGGTTTTCGCTGCTGGGGGCCTACGCCCTGGGCAAGGCGCAACGGCTGCTGCGGCTGGTCGATCCGGAGATCGGCCCGATCCTGACCCATGGCGCGATCGAGAATACCAATGCCGTGCTGCGCGGCCAGGGCATCGCCCTGCCCGCCACCGAATTGGTCACACCGGAAACCGACGTGAAATCGCGGATGGGCGCGCTGGTCCTTGCGCCACCCTCGGCGCTCGGTTCGGCCTGGGCGCGTCGGTTCAAGCCGCAATCGAGCGCCTTTGCCAGTGGCTGGATGGCCCTGCGCGGGGTGCGACGCAGGCGCGCGGCCGACCGGGGCTTCATCGTCTCTGACCACGCCGACTGGACCGGGCTGAACGACGCGATCCGCGCCACCGGGGCCGAGCGGGTTTTCGTCACCCACGGCTATACCGGCCCGTTCCGCCGCTGGCTGGCGGACCAGGGCTATGACGCGAAAATCGTGCGCACCGAATATGACGGCGAAACGCTGGACGGGGGCCTGGCCGAATGAAGGATTTCGCCCGGCTATTCACCACAGTGGACCAGACCACCAGGACAACCGCAAAGGTCGCGGCCATGGCGGCCTTTTTCGAGACGGCAAAGGATGCCGACAAGCTGTGGTGCGTGGCGCTGTTTTCCGGGCGGCGCCCGCGCCGGGTCATCACCACGACGCGGCTGCGCGAATGGGCCGCCGAACGGGCGGGCATCCCGCTGTGGCTGTTCGAGGAAAGCTACCCGGTGGTGGGCGACCTGGCCGAGACCATCGCCCTGGTCCTGCCACCCCCGGAAACGGAGACCGACCTGCCCCTGTCGCAGTGGATCGGCGAATTGCAGCGCCTGTCGAAACTTGACGAGCTGGAGCAGAAGGCCGGCATCCTCGCCGCATGGGACAGCCTTGACCGGACCGAGCGGTTCCTTTTCATCAAGCTTCTGACCGGCGGGTTCCGCATCGGGGTCAGCCAGAAACTGATGACGCGTGCGCTGGCGCAGGCCACCGGACAGGACGAGGCGGACCTGACCCACAAGCTTATGGGCGCCTGGACGCCAGAGGCCACCAGCTGGGCCGCGCTCATCGAGGCGCATGACCCCAGCGCCGACCTCAGCCGCCCCTACCCGTTCTACCTCGCCTACCAGCTGGAGGACCGTGATGCGCTCGGCCCACCCTCGGACTGGGTCATTGACCGCAAGTGGGACGGCATCCGCGGGCAACTGGTGCTGCGCGGCGGCGCGCATTACCTCTGGTCACGCGGCGAGGAATTGATGACGGACCGCTTCCCGGAACTGGGCCAACTGGTGGATTACCTGCCGCCGGGCACGGTGATCGACGGCGAGGTGCTGGCCTGGCGCGACGGCCCCCTGCCCTTCAACGCGCTGCAAAAGCGGATCGGGCGCAAGACCGTGCCCAAAAAGCTGCTAAAACAGGTCCCCGTGGTCCTCATGGCCTATGACCTGCTGGAACAGGCCGGGCAGGACATCCGCGAGACCCCCTTGCAGGATCGCCGCGCGGCGCTGGACGCGCTTGCCGCCGCCCTGCCCACGGACGCGCCTCTGCGCCTGTCGCCGGAGGTAACAGGGGAGAGTTGGGATGACCTTGCCCGGATCCGCGCCGACTCGCGCGACCACAACGCCGAGGGGTTGATGATCAAACGGCGCGCCTCGCCCTACCTGTCGGGCCGCAAGAAAGGCGACTGGTGGAAATGGAAGGTGGACCCGCTGACCGTGGACGCGGTGATGATCTACGCGCAATCGGGGTCGGGCCGCCGTGCCAACCTTTTCACCGATTTCACCTTCGCCGTGCGCGACGGCGACGGCTTCACCCCCTTCACCAAGGCCTATTCCGGGCTGACCGATGCCGAGTTTCGCCAGATCACCCAATGGGTGCGCCGCAACACGCTGCAACGCTTCGGTCCCGTCCGGCAGGTGCCGCCGGCGCTGGTTTTCGAGATCGCTTTCGAGGGCATCCAGGAAAGCCCGCGCCACAAGTCGGGCATCGCCGTGCGCTTTCCGCGCATGGCCCGCTGGCGCCACGACAAGCCGCTGGCCGAGATCAACACCCTGGCCGACCTGCACGAGATGCTGGCGCGCTACGGCTAGCACTGGTCAAGCCGGGGGCGCGCTCATAAGTAGGGACAAACCCGAACAAGGAGAGGCCCACATGACCAGACAGCCGGTATTCGACGCCAACGCCAGCGGGGGGCGGCCGCTGGGCGACCTGCCCGAATGGGACCTGAGCGATCTTTACGAAGACCCCGACGCGCCCGCGCTCAAGCGTGACCTCGACTGGCTGGAAGAGGCTTGTCGCAGCTTTGCCGCCGACTACGAAGGCAAGCTGGCCGAGTTGGACGCGGCGCAGATGCTGGAGGCCGTGCAACGCTACGAGCAGATCGACATCATCGCCGGGCGCATCATGTCCTTTGCCGGCTTGCGCTACTACCAGAAGACGACCGACCCCGAACGGGCCAAGTTCATATCGGACTGCCAGGACCGGATCACGAGCTTTACCACGCCGCTGGTCTTCTGGTCGCTGGAATTCAACCGGCTGGACGAGGAGGCGCTGCAAGACCTGCTTGCCGCCGACCCCGACCTGGCGCGCTACAAGCCCGTTTTCGACCGCATCCGCAAGATGAAGCCCTACCAGCTGTCCGACGAGTTGGAAAAATTCCTGCACGATCAGTCCGTCGTGGGGGCCTCGGCCTGGAACAAGCTGTTCGACGAAACCATCGCCGGGCTGGAATTCGAGATCGACGGCGAGGCGCAGGGCATCGAGGCGACGCTGAACCTGCTGTCCGAACAGGACCGTGCAAGGCGCGAAAAGGGCGCGCGCGAACTGGCCCGGGTCTTTGGCGCGAATGTCAGCCTCTTTGCACGGGTCCACAACACCCTGACCAAGGAAAAGGAAATCGAGGACCGCTGGCGCGGGATGCCCAGCCCGCAGGCAGGCCGCCACCTGGCCAACGACGTGGAAGCACCGGTGGTCGAGGCACTGCGCAACGCGGTCGTCGCGGCCTACCCGCGGCTGTCGCACCGCTATTACAAGCTCAAGGCCAAATGGCTTGGTCTCGACAAGATGCAGGTCTGGGACCGAAACGCGCCCCTGCCCATGGAAAGCGACCGCATCGTGGACTGGGACGAGGCGCGCGAGACGGTGATGAGCGCCTACGCCGGGTTCGACCCGAGGATGGCCGACCTCGCGCAGCCCTTCTTTGACAAGGGCTGGATCGACGCGCCGGTCAAGCCGGGCAAGGCCCCGGGCGCCTTCGCCCACCCCACGGTCAGCACCGCGCATCCCTACGTGATGCTAAACTACCTGGGCAAGCCGCGCGACGTGATGACGCTCGCGCACGAACTGGGCCACGGCGTGCACCAGGTGCTGGCCGCCCAGCAGGGCGAATTGCTGTCCTCGACCCCCTTGACGCTGGCCGAAACGGCGTCGGTCTTCGGCGAGATGCTGACCTTCCGCAAGCTGCTGGCCGAAGCGCCCAGCCAGGCCGAACGCAAGGTGCTACTGGCCGGCAAGGTCGAGGACATGATCAACACGGTGGTCCGCCAGATCGCCTTCTACGATTTCGAATGCAAGCTGCACGAGGCGCGCCGCGGCGGCGAATTGACACCGGACGACATCAACGCCCTGTGGATGTCGGTGCAGGGCGAAAGCCTCGGTCCCGTCTTCGAGTTCATGGAGGGGTACGAGAGCTTCTGGGCCTATATCCCGCACTTCGTCCACTCGCCCTTCTACGTTTATGCCTATGCATTCGGCGACGGGTTGGTGAACGCGCTTTATGCCGCCTACGAGGCGGCGCCCGAGGGCTTCCAGGAGAAATACTTCGAGATGCTCAAGGCGGGCGGGTCCAAGCATCATTCCGAGTTGCTGGCACCCTTCGGCCTCGACGCCTCCGACCCGGCCTTCTGGGACAATGGCCTGAGCATGATCGAGGGCATGATCGACGAGCTGGAGGCGATGGAAGACTGACCGGCCCGCCGGGCACGGCTGCCCCGTCCGGAGCCTCCGGCGGGGATATTTGTCGCCAGAAGAAACACGGGGGACGCGCAAAGTCGTCCCCCGTGCGAAACGCTACCGTGCGTGCGTCTCCTGGCGCGGTCATCGGCGTCCCCGCCTGTACCGCGGCTCCACCATCGCGCGTCAAGGTTAACACTCCGTTGCTTCTTCTGGCCGGAAATATCCCGGGGTGAATTGGCCGCAGGCCAAGAGGGGCAGCGCCCCTATTTCAACTGACTGTCCTTCGACCCGCGCCGGTTGACGCCGCCGCGCGGGACATTTCTGCGGTCACGCTCGGACGCGCAGTCGATGCAGAGTATGACGCCAAGGATAGCCTCGCGGCGCTTTTCGGGAATCGGCTCCTCGCATTCGGCGCAATGGGCCAGGCTTTCGCCGCTGTGGCTGGGCCGGGCCTTGAGACGGGCCAGTTCATCCCCGATCGAGGCTTCGATCTGTTCGCTCACGGCACCGTCGCGCGACCATCCTCCCGCCATTCGCCTGCCCTCCCTTGCGTCCCCAGGTCAGTCCAACTCGGTCCAAGGCCAGGGCTTCTCTTCCGAGGCGAAGGCCTGGTAGCGAGCGGCCTTGGCCACCCACATGCCCATGGTCGTTCCGAAATCGGCGGCGCGGTCGTTCGGGACCTTGTTGTTGACCAGCGTCAGGACGAACTGGATCACCGCGAGGATGCCGATGATCGTACCGGCGAAGGACAGCATGATCGCGATGATGATCATGTAGATGAGCCGGGTGAAGAGGTTTTCCGAGATCGGGCCCGCGGGGGCCGGCCGGGCGGTGTTCTCGGGCATCACGTCGTCGAACTCGTTGGGGTCGGGCATGGCGATTCCTCCTGTCGCCCCAGTCTAGCCCCGTCCGCCCTTTTCGAAAACAGCGTCGATCATGGACTGGGTCCCGCGGGCATCCTCCAGCATCCAGGGATAGGCGGTGCCGTCGCGGATCGTGCGGCCGAAATTCTCGACCTGCAGCTTGTAATGCCAATCCGAGGGGAAACGCTCGGTCCACTCTGACTCGCGATTGCGCACCTCAAGCTTCGCTTCGCCGTAGACAAGCGGGTTGAAGGGGGCCGTCAGCCGCAGCCAGCCGGTATCGCCCATGAAAAGCATCTCCTGGAAGGGATGCAGGCGCATCGAGTTGACGAAATGCGCGCTGAAGGTCTCGAAGCGGGCCGAAACCCGGGCCAGCACGTCGACGCCGTTCTCGAAGGCCAGGTCGGCATGGGTGATCTCGCGCGGGTCCTGCCCTGTCGCCCAACGGGTACTGCCGTAGGTGTAGACACCGATATCGGGGATGCCGCCGCCGCCCTTGGCGGGATCGTTGCGCACGTTGGCCGGATCGTCGGCGTTGTTGTAGGTGAAGACCCCCTCGACATGGGTCAGGGTCCCGATGCCCCCCGACCGCAGGATCTCGCGGGCCCGCCGCCATTGCGGATGGTGGACGATCATGTAGGCTTCGGTTGCCAGCAGGCCGGTCTTGTCGCGCAGGGCGATCAGGGCGTCGATCTCGTCGGCCTTCAAGGCGATGGGTTTCTCGGTCAGCACGTGCTTGCCCGCTTCCATGGCCTTCTTGGTCCATTCCACGTGCAGGTGGTTGGGCAGCGGCACGTAGACGGCGTCGATACCCGGGTCAGCGAGCAGGGCCTCATAGCTGTCATGGACCCGGACCCGTGGCTGAATCGCCTGGAACGGCGCGGCCTTGGCGGGGTCCGACGTGGCCAGGGCGGCCAGTTCGGCATTGTCGGCCATGTGGATGGCAGGGGCCATGTGGTCGCGCGCGAAACTGGCAGCGCCCAGGATACCCCAGCGGATCGGTTCGGTCATGTCGGTCCTCCCTTTGGCCCGCATGTTAGCGATCACGCCCGGGATGGGAAAGGGAGGTCCCGACCGGGGCAGATGATGGATTGTGCCCAGTCGTGGCGTGCGGACGGCCCTCGCCTGTGACCACATGCCAGAGCAGCGTGTTTCCGCCTTGCCGGACAGCTTGGAAACGGAAACGGGGCGCGGCCATGATCGGTGCGACCCCGTCCAGGGCCATGGGGCGGATCAGGCCGCCGGGACAATGCCTCGCTCCCGCGCGAGTTGCTGCATCTTCTTCTGCAACTTCTCGAAGGCGCGGACCTCGATCTGGCGGATGCGCTCGCGGCTGACGTCGTATTTCGACGACAAGTCCTCGAGCGTCACTGTCTCCTCGGCCAGGCGGCGCTGCATGAGGATGTCGCGCTCGCGCTCGTTAAGCACATCCATGGCCTCGGCCAGCAATTCGCGGCGCGCGTCCAGTTCATCTTTCTCGGCATAGTCCTCGGCCTGGTTGGCACCTTCATCCTCCAACCAGTCCTGCCACTGCATGGACCCTTCGCCCTCTTGACCGACGGTCGCGTTGAGCGAGGCGTCGCTGCCAGAGAGGCGCTGGTTCATGCTGATGACCTCGTCCTCGGTCACGCCCAGGTCATGGGCGATACGCTCGACGTTTTCCGGACGCATGTCACCCTCTTCGAGCGCACCGATGCGGGCCTTGGCCTTGCGCAGGTTGAAGAAGAGCTTTTTCTGGGCACTGGTGGTACCGAGCTTGACCAGCGACCAGGACCGCAGGATGTATTCCTGGATCGAGGCGCGGATCCACCACATGGCATAGGTGGCCAACCGAAAACCCTTTTCGGGATCGAAACGCTTCACGGCCTGCATAAGGCCGACGTTCGCCTCGGAAATGACCTCGGACTGCGGCAGGCCATAGCCGCGATAGCCCATGGCGATCTTGGCGGCCAGGCGCAGGTGGCTGGTCACCATCTTGTGGGCCGCTTCGGTGTCCTCGTGATCGACCCACCGCTTTGCCAGCATGTATTCCTCTTCCGGCTCCAGAAGGGGAAACTTGCGAATCTCCTGCATGTAACGGTTCAGGCCCTGTTCCGGCGAGGGTGCCGGCAGGTTGGCATAGGCACTCAGGTTCGTTGTCGTTTCTGCGTTGCTCATGTCGCGTCCCCTTGGGATGTATATGGGGTTAACATGAATATGGTCGCGATAACGGCCAATTCAAGACTTACGGGGTGAATTCTAGACGTTCCGTCGGGAGGGCGCAGCCGAAAACGGCGCTTGTTTCGCTGCGCTCACGCACATCCGATCAGATTTTACCGCGCATTGTCGCCAAATGCGAGGTTCCGTCGGCCTATGCGTCGGGATCGAGCACGGCCAGCAGCCCGGCCATGTCGGGCGGCACCGGCGCCTCGAAGCTGAGCCGATCGCCGGTGACGGGATGGGTAAAGCCGAGCGTAGCCGCGTGCAGGGCCTGGCGGGGAAAGGCCCGCGCCGCCGCGGCGCCAGCCTCGCCCGCCGCGGCGACCGGCAACTTGCGCCGCCCGCCATAGACTGGATCGCCGATCAGGGCATAGCCGACATGGGCCATATGCACGCGGATCTGGTGGGTGCGCCCGGTCTCCAGCCAGCAATCCACCAGCGCGGCGGCCGGGGGCCTGCACAAGGCGGACACGATCCGGACCCGGGTCACCGCGTGGCGCCCGCCAGAGCGGACCACGGCCTGTTTCTGGCGGTCGTGCTTGTGGCGGGCGAGCTCGGCCTGGATGCGCAGCACGTTACCGGATTCGAAACTTGTGCCCCTGAGTCCGCGCAGACGCGGGTCGCTGGCGTCGGGCACCCCGTGGCAGATCGCGCGGTAATGGCGGTCCACGTCGTGGGCCTCGAACTGGGCGGCCAGGCCGTGATGGGCCCGGTCGGTCTTGGCGGCGACAAGCAGCCCGGAGGTGTCCTTGTCGATGCGGTGCACGATGCCCGGGCGCTTCTCGCCGCCGACGCCCGACAGGCTGTCGCCGCAGTGGTGGATCAGCGCGTTGACCAGGGTGCCGCCGGGCGTGCCGGGGGCCGGGTGCACGACCATGCCAGCGGGCTTGTTCACGACGATCAGCTCCGCGTCCTCGAAGACGACCTCCAGCGGGATCGGTTCGGCGCCCATGTGGCTTTCGGCGGGGGCAGCAAGGGTCAGCACCACGCGGTCGCCCGCGCCGACCCGGCCCTTGCCGCTGGTGACAATCTCTCCGTTCACCGCGACGGCGCCATCTTCGAGCAGGCGCGCCAGGCGGGACCGGCTGAGCGCGGCATCGGCCGGCACGTCGCGGGCCAGGGCCTTGTCCAGCCGTGCGGGCGGATCGGGCTGAATCTCGAAGGTCAGGCGGGTTTCGGGCATCGGGTCCTCGGGCCGCCGGTCTCGCGACACGACCGGTCATTGGCGGGAAAGAGGTCTGATGGTACCGCCTCCCCGGCTCGAACGGGGGACCTCTAGATCCACAATCTAGCGCTCTAACCTACTGAGCTAAGGCGGCACTGGCCGGGGGATTAGCCCCGCGGTCTGGCAAATGCAAGGGGGTTTCGGGCGCCGCACACCCGCGCGAAGGCGGATTTCGCAGGCTGCGTCCGATCCGGCCGACCCCGAAGGACCGCACCGGGCGGCTGCCGGTGATCCGCCACCCCGACCGGGCATGGCGGTTGCAAGCCGCCCGATGGTTATCCCGGGGCCGCCGCCGCATCACGCGGCAAGCCGCATCGAGCCCGACTGTGATGCAGATCCACAACCACTGATGACCCAGCCCAGGTCCCCGAACAGGCCCCAGTCCCCGACCTGGAACGGGTCCAATCCAACATGCTGCACGATCCCGAGAAACACGGCCCCCTCTTGCCAAACATGGGTCTTGGCGGTAGAGGCCGAGCTTGCAAGGAGAAGCGACACCAATGGGCATAAACACCGAACGCGACATCGAGGCGAACCTCCAGATCGGGCCCACGGACAAGGGCATGGTGCGGCTGTTCGTGATCTCCGAAGGCATGGAAATTCCGATGGATTTCTCGCCCGAGGAGGCAGAGGAAATCGCCGAGGAAATCACCGCCGCCGCCAAGGGGGCACGCGCGCTGGAAAAGTGACCTGGTCCGGCGGGGCTTGCGCCGTCGCCCCCGCATCGGGCAGGCTTGCCCGGATGCGGACAGGGGGCAAGGCGTGCGGATGAGATGCGCAGATACCTGAACACGGATTCCCTGACAGGGCTGGCCAATATCGTGCTGGGCGGGGCGATCACATCGGCCGCGATGGTGGCCGGCGGGGTGCTGCCCAGCGGCGCCATCCAGGCGTCTTTCGGGCTAAGCGAACTCATGGGATCGGTCACCGCCCAGAGCCGCCGCGACATCGACATCGTCACGGGCCGGGTGCGCCGCCAGCTGGAAAGAGACTGGGAACGCTGGGCCGGTCTCGAAGCCATCGCCGACGAGGGATTGCGCGCCAGCGTCCTGCAAAGCTTCGACGACGTGCTGCCCCGGATCCGGCTCGACCCGGCGGAATTCGTCAACCAGCGGTTCGACGCCGCGGCCATGGCCGACATGATGCTGCGCAAAGCCGAACGGGAGATGCCCCAGGTCTACGGCCAGGCGCAGGCACGCGGACGGGACGGGGCGCTGGCGCGCGAGGTTCTTTGGAACCTCAGCCACCGTACCTACGCGACACTGGCCGCCGATCCCGCCTTTGCCACGCTGATTTCGCCGAAGCTGTGGTCGGGGGTCCTGTCCCAGACCGACCGCATCCTGGACGGGCAGAAGGTGCAGGATGACCGCATCGCCCGCATGGAGGACATGCTGCGAAAGGCCGTCAGCCAGGGCGCTGGCGCCCGCCAGAGCGGGATCGACGAGGCCGCGCTGATCGCGCTGGCGTCGCGCATCGCGGGCGAGGTTTCGGACGCGGGCGCGGCCCTGCGCGAACTGGAAAGCGCGGTGGAGATTGCCATGGCCGTCCAGGCCCGGGGCGACGGCGCCGACGCGGTCCTGCGGCAGGTCGCCGAGGCCTCGGCCCGGGGGGCACACGACCGCGCCGCCGAGACAATCGACGCCGAGCTTGACCGGCTCGAACAGGACCATGTCGCGCGCAAGCGCGCCCTGCTCGAGGCTGCGCTGGACCAGGACCTGCTGCGGCGCAACGCGGAGGCGGCGGCCAGGCGTCACCTGGCGCTAGCCGGTCTGGAGGCGGGCACGCCGCCCGATTTTGCCGCCATCCGCCAGTTGGCCATCGCCCGCTTTGCCGCTGGCCGTGACCGTGGCCTGCCGCTGGAGCTCGAGATTGCCGGCGCCCTGGCCCAGGTCCTGCGCGACCATGCCGCCACCGCCGAAGAGCGCGGCGCGGCGCTCAACCTCGCCGGGGTCGTGCATCACACGCTGGGCGAGCGCGCGGCAGGGCCACGCCACCTTCTCATGGCCACCGCCAGTTTCGAGGAAGCCCTGTATCACTGGGACCGCGACCGCCTGCCCGACCTCTGGGCCAAGGCGCAGATGAACCTGGCCAACTCCACCGTGGCGTTGGCGCTGCGCGACGCAGGCAACGACCGGCTGGAGCGTGCCATCGCAGCCTATCGTGAGACACTGAGCGTCCGCACCCGTGCGGCCAGGCCGGCCGAATGGGCCCGCACCCAGATGAACCTGGCCGGGGCGCTGCGGCATCTGGCCGAAGCCACGGGCGAGGCGGCGCACCTGGAGACCGCGCTCGCGATCCTTGACGAGGCCCTGTGCGTTCGCACACCGGCGGCCGATACCCATGAATGGGCCATCACCTTGCTCAACCGCGCCATGGCCAACCGCGCCCTCGGCGCGCTGACCGGAAGGGCGGCGCGGATCGAGACGGCCCTGGCCGACCTCGACCAGGCCGAGGCGGTCTTCGAGGCGGCCGAGGCCGTCTTCTACCTTGGCCATGGCGCACTTGAACGGGGGCAATGCCTATACAGCATGGCCGACCTGGTGCCCGACCACGCCGACGCGTTGCTCGCCGAGTCCATGGCAGCCCTCGGGCAGGCTGCGAGCCGCTTCGGGCCGGAGGGATCGCGCGTGGACATGCTGCTGGCGCAGGGTCACCTCGCGTTGACCCGGCTGCAACAGGGATACAACGCTGGCGACGGCAAGAAAGAGGACGCCGCCCGCCTGGACCTGGCCGCTGCAAGCGCGGCGCTGATCGAGACCGGCCACCGCCGCGGCGCCATGGTGCTGGAAGTCCGCGCACGGGCGATCGAAGGCGCGGCGCGCGGCACCACGCCGCTGCGCGATGCCGGTGCCTGAACCGACAGCCGGGCGTCAGCCGGCCTCGCGGAGGCGGGCCACGTAGCGCGCCATTGTGTCGACCTCCAGGTTGACGGCGTCGCCCACGGCCACGTCACCCCAGGTCGTCATCTCCTTGGTGTGGGGGATGAAGTTGATGCCGAAATCCGCGCCCTCGACCGCGTTCACCGTCAGCGAGGTGCCATTGAGCGCCACCGACCCCTTGGGCGCGATGAACTTCGCCAGCGCGTCGGGCGCGCGCAGGGTGACGCGGGTGCTGTCGCCATCGTCTTGCATGTCCACGACCTCTGCCACGCCATCCACGTGGCCCGAGACGATATGTCCACCCAACTCGTCGCCGACTTTCAGCGCGCGTTCCAGGTTCAGCCTTTTGCCCGGCACCCAGCCGCCACCGACATTCGTCGCGCCCACCGTTTCCGCCGAGATATCGACGTCGAACCAACCGCGAGGCTCGCTGCCCTTGGCCACGACGGTCAGGCAAACACCATCGCAGGCAATCGAGGCGCCGATGTCGATGCCCTCGATGTCATAGCCCGTGCCGATGCGGGCGCGCAGATCGCCGCGCTGGTCGACCTCGAGGATTTCGCCGATATCCGTGATGATGCCCGTGAACATGACCGCATTCCTTTTCTGACCCGCCTTGGCTAGACTGATCCGCGCGCCGGGGCAATCCCCGTTACCGGCCTTGGCCGCCGTCGCATCGCGGGCACGATCGGGTCATATTGCAGCCGCACGGATCGGTTAGGCACAGGGCATAACAGAATGACAAGGCAAACCCGCATCGTGACCGAGCCGTCCCGGAAGACATTCCTGTTCCTGCAAGGGCCGCACGGCCCCTTTTTCCACGGCCTGGGCCGGATGCTGACCCGGGCCGGGGCCGGAGTCTGGCGGGTCGGCTTCAACGCGGGCGACCGGGCCTTCTGGTTCGAAAGGCGCAGCTACATACCCTACCGCGCCCCTGCTGCCGACTGGCCCGACCGGTTCCGCGCCATCGTCGCAGAGAAGGGCGTGACCGACATCGTGCTCTACGGCGACACCCGGCCCATCCACGCCAGCGCCATCGCCATCGCGCGCGTCCTTGGTCTGACGATCCATGTCTTCGAAGAAGGCTACATGCGTCCCTACTGGGTGACCTACGAACGCGGCGGCGCCAACGGCCACTCGCCGCTGATGGACCTGCGGATAGAGGACATGCGCGCGGCGCTCGCCCGCAGCGAGATGGACCTGCCCGAGGCCCCGGCGCAATGGGGCGACATGCGCCAACACGTCTTCTACGGTGCGCTTTACCACTGGTTCGTGCTGTTCCGGAACCGAGAGTATCGCAATTTTCGCCCGCACCGCGACCTGCCCCTGCTGACAGAGACGCTGCTCTATACCCGCCGACTGCTACTGATGCCCGCCTTCGCGCTGAGCCGGATCGGGTCCACCTTCCAGATCAAGCGCGGCGGCTATCCCTATCATCTGGCCTTGCTGCAACTGGAACACGACTCCAGTTTTCAACAACATTCGCCGTTCTCCAGCATGGCCGAGTTCCTCGAAACGGTGATTGCCGGCTTTGCCCGGGGGGCGCCGCGTCATCACCACCTTGTCTTCAAGGCCCATCCGCTGGAAAACGGCCAGTCGCCGCTCAAGCGCATCATCAGCGCGCGGGCCAGCGCACATGGCGTGGCCGATCGCATCCACTACGTCCGCGGTGGCAAGCTGGCACAGCTTCTCGACCACGCGCGCACCGCCGTGACGGTCAATTCCACCGCTGCCCAGCAGGTATTGCACCGGGGCATCCCGCTCAAGGTCTTCGGCGACGCGGTCTACGCCAAGCCCGGCCTCGTCTCGGACCAGCCCGTCGAGGACTTCTTCGCAAGCCCCGGCCGTCCCGACCTGGCCGCCTACAAGGACTTCCGGCGGTTCCTGCTGGAGACCAGCCAGGTGCCCGGCGGGTTCTACTCCGCCCGCGGGCGGCGGCAACTGCTGCGGCAGGTGGTGGACATGATGCTCGACCCCGACGATCCCTACGAGGCGCTGCGCCTGGGCAAGGCCCCGCCGCGCCAGCAGTTGCGGGTGGTCAAGTAGCCATCCGCCCGATCTAGCGTTCCGGCCGCCAGGCAGCCACAGGATGTTGCGGGCGCGTGCAGCGTGGCAACACCACCGGCGGCGCGGAAGGAAATTCTGGCTTTTTCACCGCTTTGCCGGTAATTTATCAGCAAAACTTGAGGCAGAATAATAACAGGTCGAGGAGACCGGAGCAGTGACACCCTTCAGCTTGCGCCTTGCCAGGGGCGTGGCCATTCTGGCAGCCACACTGCTGGTATCATCCTGTGGCCTGCCACGGTCGGGCCCCAACAAGAACGAGATCTTCGCAGGGTCGGTCATGCGCGAGGGTGACGCCTTCGTCCTGCTGGTCGATGACCGCATCAACCGCATTGCCAGTGTCACCCCCGCACTCGACTTCTCGGAAAGTTTCCGGAACGCCGGGCGACTGGGCAGCGACACCATCAGCCCGGGCGATACCCTCAGCCTGACGATCTGGGAAAACGTCGAGGACGGGTTACTCGTGGCCCAAGGCCAGAACGCCACCGTCCTGGACGAGGTCCAGGTGGACGGTGCGGGCTTCATCTTCGTGCCCTACGCGGGCCGCATACGCGCCGCTGGCAATACACCCGAGGCGGTTCGCCGGATCATTTCCGAAAAACTGGACGAGCAGACCCCGGACCCGCAGGTGCAGGTGCGCCGCCTGGCCGGAGACGGCGCTACCGTCTCGATCGCCGGCGTGGTGGGCGGCCAGGGCGTTTACCCGATCGAACGGCCGACGCGCACGCTCTCGGCCATGCTGGCAGCGGCGGGCGGCGTCACCGTGCAGCCTGAAATCGCCCAGGTCACCCTGACCCGCGGCGATCATTCGGGCCAGATCTGGTTCGACGACCTTTATGCCCACCCCGGCCACGATATTGCCCTGCGCGCGGGCGATCGCATCTTCGTGGAACAGGACCGCCGGTCCTTCACCGCGCTGGGCGCCACCGGCACCCAGAGCCGCGTCCCCTTCGAAAGCCAGACCATCAGTGCCATCGAGGCCATCGCCCAGGTCGGGGGGCTCAACCCGTCCCTGGCAGATCCCACCGGCGTCTTCGTGTTCCGCAACGAACCCGAGCCCATCGCCCGGCAGCTACTGGACCGCGACGACCTCCAAGGCAGCCAGCGGGTGGTCTACGTGCTGGATCTGACCGGCCCCAACGGGATGTTCATGGCGCGCGATTTCGCGATCCGCGACGATGACACGGTCTATGTCACCGAGGCCCCCTTCAGCCAGTTCAACAAGACTATCTCCGCCCTGACCGGGACACTTGGCCAGACCACGTCTGCCGCGGACACACTGACCGGAAACTGAGGTGACGAAGCCTCGACCCGACAGCGCCGCGGGGGGCACCTCGCGGCGCCTTTACGTCTATAATGGCGGGTTCCTGACCCGGCCGCGCATCCGCCGCATCCTGACGCTTGCAGGCTACGACATCCGGGTTGGCCGTCCCGGCCCGGAGGACATGGTCGGCATCTGGGGCCGCTCGCCCACCAGTTGGCGCGGCGAAAGCGTCGCGGACAGCACGGGCACGCCGGTGCTGCGCGTCGAGGATGCCTTCCTCAGGTCAGTCAGGATGGGGCGGGACGGCGACCCCCCGCTCGGCCTGCTGCTGGACACCCGCGGCCTGCACTTCGACCCCACCCGGCCCTCAGACCTGGAGGTCCTGCTGGCCGAGCACCCGCTCGACGATACCGCCCTGCTGGACCGCGCGCGGGCGGGCATCGCCGCACTGGCCCGGGCGCATCTGTCGAAATACAACACCTTCGATCCCGAAGCCCCCTGCCCCGCGCCGGGCTACGTGCTGGTTGTCGACCAGACCGAGGGGGACGCCAGCGTCCGCGCCAGCGGCGCCGACCGCAACCGGTTCCTCGAAATGCTGTTCTGCGCGCGCGAGGATCACCCCGGCGCGCGCATCCTTGTCAAGACCCATCCCGAAACGCTCGCCGGGCACCGCGGCGGCCATTTTCGCGATGGTGATCTTTCCGAAGGGATGGAATTCTTCACCGATCCGGTCTCGCCCCATCACCTGCTGGAAGGGGCGGTCGCGGTCTATACCGTTTCCTCGCAACTGGGTTTCGAGGCCATACTGGCCGGCCACAACCCGGTCGTCTTCGGTCAGCCCTTCTACATCGGCTGGGGCCTGACGCAGGACCGCGCCCCGCTGGACCGGCGCCAGAGGCGTCTGACCCGGGCGCAATTGTTCGCCGCGTCGATGATCCTCTATCCGCACTGGTACGACCCCAATCGCGACCGCCTGTGCGACTTCGAGGATGCCCTGCGGGCACTGGATGCCCAAACGCGGGCCTGGCGCGACGACCGGGTGGGCTGGGTGGCCAGCAGCATGCGGCTGTGGAAACGGGCTCCCCTGCAAAGGGTTTTCGGGCGCGATCGCAAGATGGTTTTCGAAGACGAGCCCCGCCGCGCGGCGACGCGGGCGCGTCAGGACGGCAGACGGCGGATGGTCTGGGCGTCGAAAGCCACGGGACATGACGGCGCGGTCCGGGTCGAGGACGGCTTCCTGCGCTCTCGCGGGCTGGGCGCCGACCTGGTGCCGCCCCTGTCGCTGGTCCTCGATGACCTGGGGATCTACTACGACCCGAGGGAAGAAAGCCGCCTCGAACGCCTCATCATGGCAAGCCCGGATCTGTCGGTTGCCGAAACCCAACGGGCCGAACGGCTGATTGCGCGCCTCGTCCGGTTAGGCTTGTCCAAATACAACCTGAACAGCCCGACGGGACTCCCTGGCCTGCCTGCTGGGCGGCGCATCCTCGTTCCAGGCCAAGTCGAGGACGACGCCTCCATCCTGACGGGAACGGACACCATCCGCACCAACCGCGCCTTGCTTGAAGCCGCCCGCGCGGCCAACCCTGCTGCCGTGATCCTTTACAAGCCCCACCCGGACGTGGAGGCCGGCCTGCGCGCCGGAGCCGTCCTTGACGCCCGAGAGATCGCCGACGCGGTGCTGGACCGCACCGATGCCATTACCGCCATTGAAACGGTGGAAGAGGTCTGGACCCTGACATCCCTGCTGGGCTTCGAAGCGCTTTTGCGCGGCAAGTCCGTCACCTGCCTGGGCACACCCTTCTACGCGGGCTGGGGCCTGACCGACGACCGTGCCATGCCCTGCCCGCGGCGGACGGCACGACCTACGCTGGCGCAGCTGACCCATGCGGTGCTGATCGACTATCCGCGCTATCACGACCCGACCACCGGCCTGCCCTGCCCGGTCGAGGTCGTGGTGGACCGCCTGGCCTCCGGCGCGGTCCCGCGCCCCGGGGGGCTCAATCGCCTGCTGGCCAAGGCGCAGGGACTACTGGCCAGCTACGCCGCACTCTGGCGCTGAACCTGCCAGCGGTGCATCAGGTCCGGCCCAAGGGGGCGGCTTTCAATCAGGTCGAAGCGGGGCGCATCGGCCAGCGCATCCAGTCCCATGGCCCCCAGCGCCGGTGTCCCCTCGGCCCCCAACGCGACCCCGGCCGTGATACCCACGATCTCGTCCACCAGGCCGGCGCCCAGCAACGCCGAGGCCAGCGTTCCTCCGCCCTCGCAGAAAACCGAGGTCAGGCCTGCCGCCCCCAACTGGCCGAGCATATCGGCAAGATCGACCTGGCGATGCTCCACCGGGCATTCGAACAGTCGCGCGCCCCGATCACGCCAGGCCGCACGGCGGTCGCCTGTGGCCTCGCTTCCGTGGCATAGCCAAAGCGGCCCCTGGTCCAGGGTCTCGGCAAGACGTCCCTCGGGCAGATCCAGTCGGCGCGCAGCCACAACGCGCACCGGCTGCGGCATTGGCCCCAGCCCGCGCACGGTCAAGGCCGGGTCGTCGGCCCGCGCCGTGCCCGCTCCCACCAGCACCGCGTCATGCCGGGCCCGCATCGCATGAACGGTCCGTCGGGCCAGCGGCCCCGTGATCCAGCGGCTCTCGCCGGTGGCCGTGGCGATGCGCCCGTCGAAGGACGACGCCAGCTTGAGCGTGACCCGGGGCCGCCCGACCCGGCGGTTCATCAGGTAGCCGGCAAGGTCAGTCTCCGCCCGCACGCGCAGCATGCCCGTTTCGACCTCTATCCCGGCGTCACGCAGGGCTTCGATACCGCGTCCGGCGACGCGGGCGTCGGGGTCATGCACGGCCACGACCACCCGCGCCACACCGGCGGCGATCAGCGCGTCGGCACACGGTGGTGTCTTGCCGTGATGGGAACAGGGTTCGAGCGTGACATGGGCGGTGGCTCCACGCGCGGCCGCGCCCGCCATGGCCAGCGCCTCGGTCTCGGCATGGGGGCGGCCACCATCTGCGGTGCGCCCGCGGCCCAGCACACGGCCCCGCTTGGTAATGACGCAGCCCACCGCGGGGTTCGGCCAGACGCGCCCCAGCCCGCGCCGCCCGAGCGTCAGGGCCTGGGACATGTAACGCGCGTCGCTGTCGCGGGTCACTCTGACGCCGGGCCTTCTGGTTTGGCGTCGGCAACTTCGTCCTCGGCTGCCTTGGCCTGAGGCCGCAATTCGCTGACGAACTTGTCGAAATCGTCAGCCGCCTGGAAGTTCTTGTAAACGCTCGCGAAACGGACGTAGGCGACGGTGTCGATCCGCGCCAGCGCTTCCATAACGATCTCGCCGATCTGCTTGGAGGGGATATCGGTCTCACCCATGCTTTCGAGCCGCCGCACGATACCCGAGATCATCTGGTCCACCCGCTCGGATTCCACCGGGCGCTTCTGCATCGAGATTCGCACCGAACGCTCCAGCTTGTCACGGTCGAAATCCTCGCGCCGGCCGTTGGACTTGATCACGACGAGGTCGCGCAGCTGAACCCGCTCGTAGGTGGTGAAGCGCCCCCCGCAAGCCGGACAGAAGCGCCGCCGCCGGATCGCGACGTGGTCTTCCGCCGGGCGGGAATCCTTCACCTGTGTATCGACGTTTCCGCAAAACGGGCAACGCATGATCCTGTCCTTCTCGTATTTGCCGTGGTCCCTGCCGCTAGGGCCTTCTGTCCCGGTTGTCCACAGGCACTATAGGGGAGCCGCCAGGTTTTGGGTAGAGTCCAATTTTGACCCCAAGATGCGGATTGAAGCGGCGTTGCACGGGAGGCTCACAGCAGGGCACGGACGGGCAGTCCGGTCCGGCATCTGCGCGCTGGGGCCCTCGGCGATTGACGAGGCAAGACCGTCTTGGCCGGCGTGCGTTATCCCAAATCTGAAATTTCATGGCGAGATGGACGCTGGTTTGCCGGAATCAATATCTGAGAAGTGCAAACCGCGATTACGCCGGGACCATCATAGCCGCCACCTTCCGACGGTGCGCGCGGCGCCGATGTTCGAAGAGGTAGATCCCCTGCCAGGTGCCCAGCGCCAGCCGTCCATCCGTCACCGGCACCTGCAGACTGACCGGCAGCATGGCCGCCTTGATATGGGCAGGCATGTCGTCGGGGCCTTCCTGGACATGGGTCAGATAGGCCATGGCCGGATCATCAGCCGAGGGCACAAGACGGTCGAAGTAGGCCATCAGGTCGCGCTGCACCGCCGGATCGGCGTTTTCCTGGATCACAAGCGAGCAAGAGGTGTGCTGCACGAACAGCGTGACCACGCCTGTCCCCCGCACCCAGTCGGCCACCTGACCGGTGATCTCGTAAAGGCCGGGGCCGTCTGTGGCGATGGTGAACCGGGTCTGCATCGGCGCCTAGAAGATACCGTCACCCTGCTGGTCGATCACCTGCCGGCACTTCTGGAGCGTGGCATCGACGGCCTGATCGCGGTCAGCGACCACGTCGGCCCGGATCAGGCGGTGGGTCTTGGTCTCGCCGCCCACCTCGCGTTCGATGCGGCCGGCAATGCGATAGCCGCCCTCGGCCTTCATGGGCTCGGCGAAGATGCGGTAGCCGTTATAGGCCAGCGGCTCGGCCTCCTCGGGGGTGTTGCCCCCGCCGCCGCCAAAGAGTTTCTTGAGAAGGGACATGAACCGACTCCTTTCCTGAGTGGAAAGTGAAGCAGGCCGGGGCGGGGTTGTCCATGGGCTGACGGTGCTCGGTGGCGTCGCAGGAAGGGATGCGCGCATCCCTTCCAAGCCGTTTTCCGGGGTCGGATGCCCCCGGCCGTGGCCTTATTGATCCAGGAAGGAGCGCAGCTTGCGGCTGCGCGAAGGATGCTTGAGCTTGCGCAGGGCCTTGGCCTCGATCTGGCGGATGCGTTCGCGCGTCACCGAGAACTGCTGGCCCACCTCTTCAAGCGTGTGGTCGGTGTTCATGCCGATGCCGAAGCGCATCCGCAGCACCCGTTCCTCGCGCGGGGTGAGCGACGACAGAACCCGCGTGGTCGTGTCCTTCAGGTTGTCTTGGATCGCCGAATCCAACGGCAGGACGGCGTTCTTGTCCTCGATGAAATCGCCCAGCTGGCTGTCTTCCTCATCGCCGATGGGAGTTTCCAGCGAAATCGGCTCCTTGGCGATCTTCATCACCTTGCGGACCTTTTCCAGCGGCATCTGCAGCTTGGCGGCCAGTTCCTCGGGCGTGGGCTCGCGGCCGATCTCGTGCAGCATCTGGCGCCCCGTCCGGACCAGCTTGTTGATGGTCTCTATCATGTGGACCGGGATGCGGATGGTGCGGGCCTGGTCGGCGATGCTGCGGGTTATCGCCTGGCGGATCCACCATGTCGCGTAGGTCGAGAACTTGTAGCCGCGGCGATACTCGAACTTGTCCACGGCCTTCATCAGGCCGATGTTGCCTTCCTGGATCAGGTCGAGGAATTGCAGCCCGCGATTGGTGTATTTCTTGGCGATCGAGATCACCAGTCTCAGGTTGGCCTCAACCATTTCCTTCTTGGCCGCGCGGGCCTCTTTTTCGCCCTTCTGGACCTGGGCGACGATGCGGCGGAACTCGGAAATGTCGACGCCGACATACTGGCCCACCTGCGCCATCTCGGCGCGCAGGTCCTCGATCTTGTCGGTGTGACGCTCGACCAGCGCCTTCCAGCCCCGGCCTGCACGGCTGGCCATGTCCTCCAGCCAGCCAGGGTCCAGCTCGCGGCCACGGTAGGCCTCGATGAACTCGCGGCGGTTGATCCGCGCCTGGTCGGCCAGCTTCACCATGGAGCTGTCGATGGACATGATGCGCCGGTTGATGCCGTAGAGCTGGTCGATCAGCGCCTCGATGCGGTTGTTGTGCAGGTGAAGCGAGTTGACCAGTTCCACGATCTCGGCGCGCAGGGTCTGGTATTTCCTTTCGTCCGCCTCGCTGAAGGAGCCGTCCTCATTGAGGGTTGCCGACATGCGGGCGTCCTGCATCTCGGACAGCTTGGCGAAGTCGCCGGCGATCGTGTCGAGGGTTTCCAGAACGCGGGGCTTGAGCGTCGCCTCCATGGCGGCCAGCGACATGTTCGCGGCATCCTCGTCCTCGTCTTCGTCATCGTCCTTGGCGATGGGATTGCCGTCGGCGTCAAGCTCGGGGCCATCGTCCGCCTTTTCCTCGGGCTTGGGGGCGGCCTCGGGTGCCACGACAGGGGCGGCATCACCCGCCTCCTCGTCAAGCTGGTTGCCGAAGGTGGTTTCCAGGTCAATGACGTCGCGCAGCAGGATTTCCTCTTCCAGCAGCTCGTCGCGCCAGATGGTGATCGCCTGGAAGGTCAGCGGGCTTTCGCACAGGCCCGCGATCATGGTGTTGCGCCCGGCCTCGATCCGTTTGGCAATGGCGATCTCGCCCTCGCGGGACAGCAGCTCCACGCTGCCCATCTCGCGCAGGTACATTCGCACCGGGTCGTCTGTCCGGTCGAGTTTCTCAGAGCTCGAACTGCCCATGGCGACGTCGCGCCCGCCCACGGTGGCGACCTCGGTCGAGGTGGATTTCTCGTCCTCGCCCTCGGGGACTTCCTCGCTTTCCTCTTCCTCGGTGACCTGAATGCCCATCTCGTTGAGCATGGACATGACATCCTCGATCTGGTCGGAACTGACCTGGTCGGGCGGCAACACCGCGTTGAGCTGATCGTAGGTGATGTAGCCGCGGTCCTTGGCCTCGGCGATCATCTTCTTGACCGCGGTCTGGCTCATGTCGATGGAAATGTCGCCGTCCGCGCCGTTCTCGCTGCGATCCTCGGTGTCCTTGGCTGCCATGCGTGTCCCCTCTGGCTGTCTCGCAGTGATTCGGATGATTCGCGTTGTCCGAATCAATCCTGCCACCGCGCGATTCGCAATGCCCTCGCGCCCGCTTTTCAGCGCGCTGTTGCCCCGTTTCCCGTGGCGCCACGCCCGGGTCGTCGTGCCTTGGTTCGAGATGCCGCCCCAGCTAGCGCGGCCCGCGTCCCTTGGCAAAGTCGATCTTGCTTAACAATTCGTCAAAAGCGCTGCGTTCTTCCCGTTTCATGCGGGCCCCGTTCGGGCCGGTGTCATATTCGGCCCGATCATCGTCATCCTGTTTGCCAGCACGGTTCATCGCCGCGCTGGACTGGGCCAGCCGCGTCGTCAGACGTTCGTCGGCCACATCCGAGGACAGGTCCTCTATCGCTTCCTCCACCTCGTGCGTGTGACCGCGGCGGGCATTGAGCTTTGCCAGTTCCTCGGCCAGGCACATGGTCGCAACCTCGCCATTGTCGGGCCTGCGCACTGCAGGCGTGATGGCCACGTGGGCCTGCGCGAAGAGCTTTTCAAGAGGCTCGGTGCCGATCAGCGCCGCAATCTCGTCCGCCATCTCGGGACCCTCGGCGCGCAGCAGGGCATCGCGCAGCCTGGCATGGTCAGGCGTGGCGCACACCATCCGTTCCAGCTCGTGCAGGAAGTCGGGCAATAGCCCCGGGTTGCGGATCAACGTGGCCAGGATGACCGCCTCGCGCAGCTGATCCTCGACCGGGCCGCCGGTGGCCAGCAGCGAGGCCTTGCTGGCAGGCATCGGCGGGGCGATCTTCCACTCCGGCAGGGCCCATCGCCCACCGGGACGCCAGCCGCGGCGGCGCGCGCCCTGTCCCCGGGCCGGGCCCTGGCTTCGGGCCGTGCCGAACAGGTGCCCGCGCAACTCCCTGATCGCCTCGCCGTAGTGCCCCCGGATAGAGGGATCGCGAATCATGCGGATCTTGTCGCGCAGCGCCTTGTCGAGGGCCGCGCGGCGTTCGGGGCTGTCGAAGGACCTACCCTCGATCTCGCGTTGCCATAGCAGCTGCACCATGGGCAGCGCCGCGTCCAGCTGCTTGCGCATTCCGCCCGGGCCCTGGGCGCGCAGCAGGTCATCGGGGTCCATCCCTTCGGGCATCATGGCAAAACGCAGGGATGCGCCCGCCTCCAGCAGCGGCAGGGCCAGGTCCATGACACGGCCTGCCGCGCGCTGCCCGGCCGTATCGCCGTCCAGGGTGATCACCGGCTCGGGCGCGATGCGCCAGATCATGGCAAGCTGCTCTTGGGTGACGGCGGTGCCAAGGGGCGCGACCGCGGCCTCGAACCCGGCCTCCGACAGGGCGATCACGTCCATGTAGCCCTCGGCCACGATCAGGGCCTGGCCCTTGCCGGCGGCTTCGCGCGCGCGCTTGAGGTTGAACAGGCTGCGGGACTTGTCGAACAGCTCGGTCTCGGGCGAATTGAGGTATTTCGCGTTGTCGCCCGGGTCCAGTGCACGGCCCCCAAAGGCGATGCAGCGCCCGCGCGCATCGCGGATTGGAAAGATGATGCGGTTGCGGAAGGTGTCGTAGGGATCGCGCCCACGGTCGCTTTCGCGGGCCAGCCCGACGGCAACGATCTGGTCCTTTTCCACGCCCTTGCCCGTCAGGTGATCCCATAGATTGGACCAGCCCGGCGGGGCCAAGCCGATTTCCCAGCGCGCCTGCGCCTCCTCGGACAGGCCACGCCCGGCCAGGTAATCGCGCGCTGCCGCGCCGGCCTGCGTCTTGAGTTGCAGGCGAAAGAACTGCACGGCCAGTTCCATGACCTCGACCAGCTGGGTGCGCCAATCCGCCTTTTCCTGCGCCCTCGGGTCGCGTTCGGGCATTGGCATCCCGGCCTCTCCGGCCAGGATCTCGATCGCCTCCATGAAGCCGACGTTCTCGGTCTCGCGAACGAAAGAGATGGCATCCCCCTTGGCGTGGCAGCCGAAGCAGTAGTAATACCCCTTCTGGTCGTCCACGTGAAAGCTGGCGGTCTTTTCCTGGTGAAAGGGGCATGGCGCCCACATGTCGCCCTTGGCCTGGTTGGACTTGCGATTGTCCCACATGACCTTTCGGCCGACGACCCGGGCGATGCTCAGGCGGCTGCGCAATTCGTCTAGGAAACCGGGAGGCAGGCTCATGGTGAGAATATAGGCCCGGCCGCCGCCGACTGCGAGTCTTCTTCAGAGCTTTGGCGCATTGGGCGACGGCGTCACCACGCGCCGCGCCCGCGCCTCGCGCCAGGAAATGAAGCTGACCGAGGCGACGATGACCACCCCGCCCAGGATCACCCAGGCATCGACCCCTTCGCCGAAGACGAGGGCACCCAGGGTCACCGCCCAGATCAGCTGCAGGAAGGTCACCGGCTGCGTCACCGTCAGCGGCGCCGCGACGAAGGCAAGGGTCATCGCGTAGTGCCCGGTGGTCGCGAAACAGGCGACGACGAAGAACCACAGGAGCTGCGGGCCCGTCACCGGCACCCAAACGGCAAAGGCGAACGGGGCCAGCCCGATGGTGACGGTGATGGACAGCATGCCAACGATCACCGCCGCCGACACCTCGCCCGAGAGCCGCTTGGTGATCATGTAGCCTGACGCAAAGCCCATGGCGGTGACGATCATCGCAAGATGGCCCGCGTTGAGGTCACGCAGGCCGGGGCGCAGGATGATGAGCGCACCGATCAGCGCCATGATGACAGCCGCCATGCGGCGCGGCGGAAGGTCCTCGCCCATGAAGAGTGCCGCGCCCAGCGTGACGTAGATGGGGCTCATGTAGTTCATCGCCGTGACTTCGGCGATGGGAATCCGGGTCATGGCGTAGAACCAGAGGATGACCGCAACCGTATGCGCCGCCCCGCGCAGGGTGAAAAGCCTCAACTGCCGCGGCGTCAGCCGCGCGCGAAGCATGGGCCGGATCACCGGCAACAGGAAGACCAGCCCGAGCAGGTAACGCAGAAACGCCGACTGCGCCGCCGGGATGGCATCGCCCACGTGTTTGACCATCGCGGTCACCGCGACGAAGTTCAGGCCGGCGACGACCATCCAGAATATTCCGGCAAGGGGGCGGTGCTGCTGTGGCATCGTGCCAGATGATCCGAGTTTGGCAGGGGTCGCAAGAGGGCTCTGTCCGCTCTGCTTTCGGCATCCCCCTTGACGGTCTTTTCACCCCGGAAACACACGGCCTGCAGCGGTCAACGCGTCCCGGCCCGGTGGCGGCCGGACAACCAGGAACCGCGCGCCAGTTGGCATCGGCGCCTAGTGCCCCAGAACAAGGCTCAGCGCGATGGCCCACATGACGCAACCGATCCCCAGGTCCAGCACCTGCCAGGCCCGGGGCCGCGTCATCAGCGGGGCCAGCAACCGCGCACCGTACCCCAGCGAGAAGAAAAAGGCGAAAGAGGCCGCCACCGCCCCAGCCCAGAAGGCCCACGCCTGGTCCGCATGGCGCGCCGCCACCGCGCCGATCAGCACGACGGTATCAAGGTAGACATGCGGGTTGCCCCAGGTGATGGCCAGGCAGAAGACAAGCGCCGCCCGCAGGCTGATTGCCGTGCCATTGGCCGGGTCCAGGGCCTCGCCCCCCGCCCAGGCGCGCCGGAAACTCAACGCGCCGTAGACCAGCAGGAAGGCCGCGCCGAGCCAGCGCATGACAGGGGCGAGCCCCGGCAGCCACTCGGTCAGGGCCGCAAAGCCGAAGACGCCCACGCTGATCAGGATCGCGTCCGACACCGCGCAGGTCAGGACGATGGGCAAGACATGTTCGCGCCGCAGCCCCTGGCGCAGAACAAAGGCGTTCTGTGCCCCAATGGCGAGGATCAGGGAAAAGCCCAGCCCAAAGCCGGTAGTGAACGCGCCGAACATGGCCGTCTCTTTCGCCCACGGCGTGCGGGAAGGCAAGCCGTACAAACCGTAGCCTGTCGCGCGATATTCTTCACCCCACCCGGGTGCGTGCCATGGCGCCGATATGCCCGATAAACGGCGAGGCCCGCGCGCCGGATCGGCGGGCGGGCCTCGCAATTCGGTCGCGGCCCGGCCTTACTCCGCCGCGTAGGCCTCCATCACCTCGTCTGGGGCCTCGAAATTCGTGGTCACGTTCTGGACATCGTCATCGTCCTCCAGCGCCTCGACCAGTTTCATCACCTTCTGCAACCCTTCGAGGTCAACCGGCGCGGTCGTCTGTGGCCGCCAGACCAGCTTGGTCGAACTGGCCTCTCCCAGCTGGTCCTCCAGCGCGTTTGACACGTCGTTGAGATCGGTGTCGGCGCAGATGATGACATGGCCGTCCTCGGCACTCTCGCAATCCTCGGCCCCGGCCTCGATCGCGGCCATCATCACCGTGTCGGCATCGCCCGCCTCGGGCGGATACATGATCTGGCCCTTGCGATCGAACATGAAGCCGACCGAGCCGGTCTCGCCAAGGTTGCCGCCGTGCTTGGAAAAGGTCGACCGCACGGTCGAGGCGGTGCGGTTGCGGTTGTCGGTCATCGCCTCGACGATCACGGCCACCCCGCCCGAGGCATAGCCTTCGTAGCGGATTTCCTCGTAGTCCTCGGCATCGCCGCCCTGGGATTTCTTGATCGCGCGGTCGATCACGTCCTTGGGCACGGACTGCGTCTTGGCCTCCTTGACGGCCAGGCGCAGGCGCGGGTTCTTCTCGGGGTCGGGATCGCCCATCTTGGCGGCGACGGTGATCTCCTTGGCGAGCTTGGAGAAGAGCTTGGACCGCGCGGCGTCCTGACGCCCCTTGCGGTGCTGGATGTTTGCCCATTTGGAATGGCCGGCCATGATACTCCCCTGAGGTGTTTGGCGTATGGCGGCTGTCATACCCAAGCGCGGGGCGCTGGGCAATGGCGCGCGCCGATCCGCACGGCCCTGTGCAGCAATCCGAGCGGTCGCGGACGGCGGGATGCCGCTTTCGACCTATCATGGACCGCCACGCGCGGTTAGACTTTCCATCTGACGTTCACGCCAACGGGAGGGAGGACCCCATGCAGATCTACCCGACACTGGAATTGCAGGGCGGACGCTGCGTCTCGCTGCGCCGGGGCGGCCTGGACGCCCCGGAGATATGGCATCTCGATCCCGTCGAGGTCGCGCGGGATTTCACCGAGAAAGCCGGCTGGGTCCATGTCACCGATTTCGACGCCGTGGCCCGCGCCGAGACGGACAACACCGCGCTGATCGAGCAGATCATCCGTACCGTGCCCGGGTCGGTGCAACTGGGGGGCGGCATGCGCACGATGGATCGCATCACCCAGTGGGTCGAGGCCGGGGTGGCCCGCGTCGTCATCGGTCAGACCGCGCTGGTGACCCCCGACCTGGTGAAAGAGGCCGCGCTGGCCTATCCCGACCAGATCGTGCTGGCACTGGATGTCTACCAGGGCAAGGTCATGTCCGGGGGCTGGCGCGACACCACCGCCTTCGATCCGCTCGACGTGCTGGGCTGGTTCGAGAACGACGCGCTCGCCGCCATCGTGGTCACCGACATCGACGCTGACATCGAGGAGACCGAGGCCTCGGTCTCGCTCATCACCAGGGTGGCCGAGGCGTCGCGCACGCCCGTGATCGCCCGCGGCACGGTGCGCACGCTCGACGACATCAGCCGCCTGAAGTACGTCCCGCAGGTCGCGGGCACGGTGATCGGCCGGGCGCTTCTCAACAAGTCCGTCGACCTCGAAGAGGCCGTGGCCCTGGCCGCCCCCCGACCAGAGGAAACCGTCGCCCCCTTCGTTTGAAGAGGGCGCGACAGGCGATTGCCGACCGCGCATCGCCGCAATAGGGTTCGGGCATGACGACGGACCAGGCCCTTCTGTTCGCCCTGTTCGGGCTGATCTTCGCGCTGCTTCTCTGGGGGCGCATCCGCTATGACATCGTGGCCTTCGCAGCGCTGATGGCGGCCGTGGCCGGCGGGCTGGTGGAGGTGGAGGCGGCCTTTTCCGGCTTCGGCCACCCGGCCACGATCATCGTCGCGCTGGTGTTGATCGTCTCCGCAGGGCTGGTGCGCTCGGGCGCGGTCTACCTGATCACCCGGACAATGATCGACAGCACGCGCAGCCTTGGCGCGCATATCACCATCATGGGGGGGATCGGCGGGGTCCTGTCGGCCTTCATGAACAACGTGGCCGCGCTGGCGCTGCTGATGCCGGTCGACATCCAGACCGCACGCAAGGCGGGGCGTAGCCCGGGCATGTCACTGATGCCGCTGAGCTTCGCCACGATCCTGGGTGGCATGGCCACGCTGATCGGCACACCCCCGAACATCATCATCGCCTCGATCCGCGAGGACAGCCTGGGCGCGCCTTTTGCCATGTTCGATTTCGCCCCCGTGGGCGCGGTCACGGCGCTGGCGGGGCTGGCCTTCGTGGCGCTGATCGGCTGGCGGCTGATCCCGGCACAGGACGCGGCCACCGCCGGGGCCGTCGCCGACAGCTATGCCGATTACCTGGCCGAACTCATCGTGCCCACCGACAGCAAGCTGATCGGCCAACGCCTGGGCGAGCTGTACGAGACCGCAGAGAAGAACGACGTGGCCATCCTGGGCCTGATCCGCAACGGCGAGCGGCGGTATGGCGCCGCGTCCAACGCGGTGCTGCGCGGCGACGACATCCTGGTGCTGGAGGCCGCGCCCGGGCCGCTGGACGAGTTTCGCAGCGCCCTGTCGCTGAAGTTCACCACCAAGGACAACGCCGACAAGCTGGAGGCCGAGGGCGACGGGCTGGCCCTGATCGAGGTCGTGGTGCCCGAGGGCGCGCGCATCGCCGGCAAGACCGCGCAGGCGGTCGGTCTGCTCTGGCGGCATCAGACCGTGCTGCTGGGCATGTCGCGCAAGGGGCGCGCCATCAAGACCCAGATGCGCAAGACCATGGTCCAGCCGGGCGACATCCTGCTGCTGCTGGCGCCGTCGGCCCGGGCCACGGATGTCGCCGACTGGCTGGGCTGCCTGCCGCTGGCCGACCGCGGAATCTCGGTAACGGCCGACAGCAAGATGTGGCTGGCCATCGGCACCTTTGCCGCGGCAGTGGCGGCGGCCTCTTTCGGGCTGGTCTACCTGCCCGTGGCGCTGGGAATCGTCGTGACGGTCTATGCCCTAGCCCGCATCCTGCCACTGTCCGAGATCTACGACCATGTCGAATGGCCGGTGGTGGTCCTGCTCGGGTCGATGATCCCGCTGGGTGGTGCCCTGGAACAGTCCGGCGGGACCGAGCTGATCGCCGGTGCCCTGACCGGGTTGACCGGCGCCCTGCCGGCCTGGGCCATCCTGACGGTTCTGATGGTGGTCACCATGACCCTGTCGGACGTGCTCAACAACACGGCCACCACAATCGTCGCCGCGCCGATCGGGATCGAGATGGCGCGCACGCTCGATGTCTCGTCCGACCCGTTCCTGATGGCGGTGGCGGTGGCGGCCTCCTCGGCCTTCCTCACGCCCATCGGACACAAGAACAACACGCTGATCCTTGGCCCCGGCGGCTACAGGTTCGGGGATTACTGGCGCATGGGTCTGCCCCTTGAAATCCTGATCGTGGCGGTGTCTATCCCGGCCATCCTGACCTTCTGGCCGCTTTGACACATGACCAAGCCCTTCCTGATCCTGCAATTGCGCCCCGAGTCCGAGGCGAGCGATGACGAGTTCGCCGCGATCCTGCGCAAGGGCGGGCTGAGCCCCGACAGGACGCGCCGCGTCCGGCTGGACCGGGACGACCTGCCCGAGGATCTGGACCTGTCCGACCATGCCGGCGTGATCGTGGGCGGCGGGCCGGGCTGCGTCAGCGACGCACCCGCCGACAAGTCGCCCGTCGAAGCGCATATCGAGGCGGCCTGCCTGTCGCTGATGCCCGAGATCACCGACCGCGACATTCCCTTCATGGGCTGCTGCTACGGCATCGGCATCCTGGCGCACCACCTCGGCGCAGAGGTGTCGAAAGCCAGATATGGCGAACCCGTGGGCGCCGTGACCTGCCGGGTCGTGGGAGATGACCCGCTGCTTGACGGGCTGCCAGAGGTCTTCGACACCTTCGTCGGCCACAAGGAGGCGGTCCAGCACCTGCCCGAGGGGGCCGTGCACCTCTTGGAAAGCGGCCCCTGCCCGTTCCAGATGATCCGCCATGGCGAAAACGTCTATGCCACGCAGTTCCACCCCGAGGCGGATTCCGATGTCTTCGAAACCCGCATTCGTATCTACAAGAACCGCGGCTATTTCCCGCCCGAAACCGCCGACGACCTGATCGCCATGTGTCGCGCGGCCGATGTGACCGTGCCCGAACGCATCCTGCGCAATTTCGTCGCGCGCTACGGCTAGGCGCGTCTGGCAAGGCGCCTGTCGCGCTGTCCGCGCGCCAGCAGCCATAGGTTGCTGGCAACCATGGCGCCCAGCACGATGGCCCCGCCCAGCAGCGTGCGGGGGCCGGGATCCTCGCCCAGCACCCACCAGACCAGAAGCGGGCCGAATACCGCCTCCAGCAGCATCAAGAGACCGACATCGGCTGCCGGCAGATAGCGCGGCCCGGTCGTCAGGCAGGCAAAGGCCACCGGCACCACCCAGAGTCCCATCAGCCCCATCCAGATCCGGTCGCCAGCGGGCACCAACACGGTCTCGGCAAGCGCAGCGGCCGTCAGTCCCGCCAATAGCGCCCCCGCCCCCATTGCCGGCACCATCGACCGGCCCTTCTGGAACCGCGCGATGGAAAAGGTCACGGCGATCGCGAACGCCGACCAGAGTGCGGCGATATCCCCGCTGATCTGGCCGCCGCCCGCGCCCAGCGATCCGCTCGCGATCACGGCAATCCCGACCAGCGTGGCCGCGATCGTCAGCACCGTGCGCAGGCCTACGGCCTCTTTCAGCACGAAGCGCGCGATCAGGGCCGCGAAGATGGGAGAGGTCGCCAGCAGGAACAGGGTGTTGGCGACAAGCGTGTGCGTGGCCGAGTAGACGAAGGCGATATTGCCCGAGCCATAGACCACCGCCATCAGCAGATCCGCCCGCGTCGGCCGAATGAGTGGCCGCAACCCGCGCCCGCGCGTCACCACGGCAACCCCGACAAGCACCGCCAGCCCGCTGAGCGTGCCGCGCCAGAACAGCTGGGCCCAATGATCGGCCTCGATCAGCCGGATCAGCAGCGTATCGGGCGAAATGACCAGCACCCCGAAAAGGGTGATCAGGAACCCGCGCAAATAGTTCGACATCCCCGGCGTGGTCATAATGGGAACACCCATGGAATGACCGCCGAGGCCAGCAGGCCGACGGTAATGTTCAGCGGGATACCGACCCTCAGGAAGTCGGTGAACTTGTAGCCTCCGGGGCCATAGACCAGCGTGTTGGTCTGGTACCCGATGGGCGTGGCGAAACTGGCCGAGGCGGCGATCATCACCGCCACCACCAGTCCGCGCGGGTCGATCCCCATGGCCTGGCCCAACCCGATGGCGATGGGGGTCACGACAACCGCAACCGCGTTGTTCGACACCAGCTCGGTCAGCACGCTGGTCAGAAGGTAGACCGTCCAGACAACCATGAAGGGCGGCAGGGTTTGCAGCGTCGGCGCAATGGCATTGACGATCAGTTCCACCGCACCCGAGGTCTGGAGCGCCGCACCGATGGCCAGCATGGCGAAGATCAGGGCAAGCAGCCGCCCCTCGACGAAGGAGAAGGCTTCCTCGGCGTCGATGCAACCGGTGACGAGAACCACCGCCACGGCCACCACCGCCAGGGGCAGGATCGGTGCCACACCCGTTGCCGCCAGCGCGACAATGGCCAGCAATGCGCCCACGGCGATGGGGGCATGGCCGCGGCGGAATTCCTTGGCCGATGGGGTGGAGACATCGACCAGGTCCTGGTCGTCGGCCAGCCGCTTGATATCCTCGGGCGCCCCCTCCAGCAGCAGCGTGTCGCCCACGCGCACCGTCAGGTCGTCCAGCTGCCGGCCGATGTTCTGGCTGCGGCGATGCACCGCCAGCACGTAGACGCCGTAGCGGCGGCGCAGGCGCAGTGCCCCCAGCCGACGGCCCACCATCTTGCAGCCCGGCGTAATCAGGGTCTCGACCGTCTGGGTTTCCACCGCGCTGACCTGATCGACCCGGCGCAGGGACCTGTTGCGCTGCAGGCTGAGCAATTCCGTCATGGCGGTGCGCAGGACCACGCGGTCGCCCACCCGCAGGTCGACCCCCTGCAGGTCGCGCCGCAAGGACGTATCGCCGCGGATCACGTCGATCAGCCGCACGCCCTCGCGCTTGAACAGTTGCACGCCCAGCACGTCGCGTCCGATCAGGTTGCTGTCGGGGGGAATCACGGCCTCGGTGAAGAAGCGCATCTTGGACCGGTCGGACAGCAGGTTCGCCATGCTGTCGCGGTCCGGCAACAGCCGCGGGGCGATCAGGGTCAGGTAGACCAGTCCCCAACCCACCACCACCAGCGCGACCGGCGTGACCTCGAAGATGCTGAAGGGCGCGAGGCCCTGCGTGCGGGCCACGCCGTCGACCAGCAGGTTGGTGGAGGTGCCGATCAGCGTCAGCGTACCGCCCATGATCGCGGCATAGGACAGCGGGATCAGCAGCTTGGAGGCCGACAGCCCCAGGGTGCGGGCCAGTTGCACGAAGACCGGGATCATCACAACAACGACAGGGGTGTTGTTCATGATGGCGCTGGCCAGGAGAACGAAGGCAAAGACCATCACCATGGTCAGGCGCGGATTGGTGCGGACCCGCTGGTCGGCCAGGGTGGTCAGCGCATCGAGGGACCCGGTCCGCACCAGTGCGCCCATGACCAGGAACATCGCCGCGATTGTCCATGGCGCGGGATTGGACAGCACCGCCAGCCCGGCATCATAGGGCAATACGCCCGCGACCAGCATCAGCGCGACCCCGGCGATTGCCACGACCTCGGTCGGGTAGCTTTCGCGCATGAAGGCCAGGAACATCCCCAGCACGACGGCCAGGGTCAGAACGGCATCGGCGTTCCGGCCAAGGTCCAGCAAGTCGATCATCTTTGCCCCACACCCGTTGCCGGGCCAGCTTTTCCGCCCGCGGGCAAGGCTTCAACCGCTTTGTCCACACCACAGGAAGGGGCCAGACCGACGCACCCCGTCGGCTGCGTCGTGCCAGGCCGGGGCAACCTGTTCACGAGGGACCGGCCGGCGACAACCGCCCGCCCTCGCGAAAGTGGTCGACCCGCGTTGCCTTGCCGGTACGGTCGTCTGTTTCCACGTAGAGGCCGGACAGGGTGGCCGTGCCACTGGCGGGTTCGAACCGGGACTTGGGCATGCCGGTAATGAAACGGCGCAGGGGTTCCTCTTTCTGCATGCCGATGACGCTGTCGTAATCGCCGCACATGCCCGCGTCGGTCTGGTAGGCGGTGCCCCGCGGCAGGATCGTCGCATCGGCGGTGGGTACATGGGTATGGGTGCCGACAACGACGCTGGCGCGGCCGTCGCAGAAATGGCCCATGGCCATCTTTTCCGAGGTCGCCTCGCAATGCATGTCGATGAGCGAGGCATTGACCATGCCACCCAGCGGGTGGGTCCTGAGCACCGTTTCCACCGCCGAGAAAGGGTCGGCGAAGGCGCGTTTCATGAAGACCTGGCCCAGGACCTGCGCGACGAGGATCCTGCGCCCGCCCGGCACGTCGAAGACCCGCGCGCCCCGGCCCGGCGCGGCCTTGGCATAGTTCAGCGGGCGGAGAATGCGCGGCTCGGCCTCGCAGGCTTGCAGCATGTCCTTCTGGTCGAAGGCATGGTCGCCGAGGGTAATCGCATCCGCGCCCGCGTCGAGAAGCAGCTTCGCATGATCGCCGGTCAGGCCCATGCCGTTGGAGGCGTTCTCGCCGTTGACCACGACGAAATCGAGGCGCAGCCGCTCGCGCAGCCCCGGAAGGGTTTCTGTGATCGCCCGGCGCCCGGCCCGGCCCATGACATCGCCCAGGAAAAGAAGTCTCATGCGCGTCTTAAGACCAAGCCTGAGCGGCAGAGGCAAGGGTTTTCAAAAGAAGGGGCTGCAACACGCGGGTTCACCATGTCGTCCTCTTCCACGCCGGTTGCGGGGTGATAACCCCTTGTTCGGTCACGATCATGTCGAGCGGCTGGTCGGTGGGGTCGAGTGGCAGGTCGGGCAGTTCCTGGGCGGCATAGGCGAAGCCGATGCCCAGGGTGGGTCGTTTCGCGCGCAGGCCTTCCAGCGTGCGGTCGTAGAAGCCGCCGCCGTAGCCCAGCCGCCCGCCCTGCCGTGAAAAGGCGACCAGCGGCACGATGAGGATCTCGGGTTCGATCCAGGCGCCGGTTTCCGGTATCTGCGCACCGAATTCGCCCGCGATCATCCGGCAGCCTGGCGACCATTGGCGGAATCTCAGAGGTTGCCCCTTGCCCATGATCACCGGAACGCAGACGGGACCATGGTCCGCCGCCTCCTCCATGGCCGGGGTCGGGTCGATTTCGGTGCGCATGGCCATGTAGCCCGCAAGCGGCACGCCGCGGTGGTGCTCCAGCACGGCCGCGAGGTGCGCCGCAGTGCCGACGCCTTCGTCATGGGCCTGCTTGCGCGCCGCGAAGGCGACCTTGCGCGCCGCGGCCTTGCGATCCGGACCGGTCATAGCAGGACCACCGCAGCCAGGCCGAGGAAGGCGAAAAAGCCCACCACGTCCGTCACGGTCGTGACGAAGGCCCCCGAGGCGAGGGCCGGATCTATGCCCAGCCGGTCCAGCGCGATGGGCACCACCGTGCCCGCCAGCCCCGCCACCACCAGGTTGATGACCATTGCGATGGCGATGACCGCCCCCAGCAGGGGTTCACCGAACCAGGCCCAGCCGATCCCTCCCATGACCACTGCGAAGATCATCCCGTTCACCACGCCCACCAGCATTTCCCGCCGGATGACGCGCAGCACGTTGGCGCCGGTCAGGTCCTTGGTGGCGATGGCGCGCACCGCCACGGTCAGCGATTGCGTGCCCGCGTTGCCCCCCATCGAGGCGACGATGGGCATAAGCACGGCCAGCGCCACCAGCCCCGCGATGACATCCTCGAAGAGCGCGATGACAAGCGACGCCAGGATCGCGGTCACGAGATTGACCGCCAGCCAGGGCAGCCGCCGCCGGGTCGTCGCGATCACGCGGTCGGCCAGGCTGCCCTCGCCCACGCCGGCCAGCCGCAGGATGTCCTCTTCGTGTTCCTCGTCGAGCACGGCCATGGCATCATCGATGGTGATGATGCCCACCAACCGGTCATCGGCATCAACGACGGGAGCCGAGATCAGGTGGTACTGGTTGAAGGCATAAGCCACGTCCTCTTCGTCCTGGTCGACGCGGAAGGTGCGGAAGCTGCCCTCGGTCAGGTCGGTCAGCCTGGCGGCGCGCGGCGCGCCCAGCAACCGGCCCAGGGCGACATAGCCCTCGGGCTTCATTCGCGGGTCCACCAGCACGACATGGTAGAATTGTCCCGGCAGGTCGTCGTGACTGCGCAGGTAGTCGATGGTCTCGCCCACGGTCCAGTGGACCGGGGCGCGCACGACCTCCACCTGCATCAGGCGGCCGGCGGATTCCTCGGGGTAGCTGAGCGCGGTTTCCACGGCGACCCGGTCGGGCGCTTCGAGCGCGTCCAGCACCGCTTCCTGCCGGTCGCTGTCCATGTCCTCGACCAGGTCGACCACGTCATCGGATTCCAGGTCGCGCACGGCAAAGGCCAAGGCATCGGCGGGCAGCGCAGCGATGACATCCTCGCGCAGCGCCTCGTCGAGTTCCGACAGCACATCGCCATCCACCCCGTGAGACCAGAGCCGCAGCAGGTCCCTGCGGTCACGATCGTCGATCTGTTCCAGCAAGTCGGCAATGTCGGCGGCATGCAGCGGCGAGAGTATCTCGTCGAGCGCGGTGGTGTCGCGCGCTTCCACGGCGTCCAGGATCATCGCGACGATGCGGTCGGTCAGCTGGTCCTTCTCGCCCTCGATGGTCTCTGCCGTGTCAGACATTGCGCCCCCTGTTGCCCTAGCCGGAGCATAGAGAAAGCCGGCCCGCTCTCAAGGCCGGATGCGCCCCGGTTTCGTCCAAAACCGAAAGCTGTGTGTCGCCGGAAAGCGATGGACCCGGCCCCGGGGGCTGTCTAATTTGCGGCGCATGGACGAAAAGCTGCTTCTGGGCCAGGTGCTAACCTTCATGGACGACCCCTTTGCGCGGGGCTGGCAGGCGGCGAGCCGGCACAGCACGCGCAGCGGCATCGTCTTGCGCGACGGGCGCATTGCCGCCACGGGCGAGGCCGATGCGCTGCGCCGCGCCCACCCGCGCGCGCAGGTGACCGACTACGGCGAGGCGCTGATCCTGCCGGGCTTTGTCGATGCGCATATGCACTACCCCCAGACGGGGATCATCGCCAGTTGGGGCAAGCGGCTGATCGACTGGCTGAACAGCTATACCTTCCCCGAGGAAATGCGGTTCGGCGAGGCGAGCTATGCGCGCACCCAAGCCGATCTGACGCTGGATCTTGCGCTGGCGCATGGCACCACGACACTGGCCAGTTTCTGCACCATCCACTCCGAAAGCGTGACAGCCTTTTTCGAGGCGGCCGAGGCGCGCGGCATGGGCGTTGTCGCGGGCAAGACCTGCATGGACCGCAACGCGCCAGAGGGGCTGCGCGATACGCCCCGGTCGGCCTTTGATGACAGCAAAGCCCTGATTGAGACATGGCACGGACGGGGACGCGCGGCCTATGCCATCACGCCGCGGTTCTCGCCCACCTCGACACCGGATCAGCTGGCGGCCCTGGGCGCGCTCTGGGCCGAGCACCCCGATTGCCTGATGCAGACGCACCTGAGCGAACAGACCGACGAGATCGCGTGGGTGCGCGGCCTGTTCCCGCAGGCGCGCGACTACCTGGAAACCTATGAACGGCACGGGCTGCTGGGGGAACGGGGTCTTTATGGCCATGCCATCCACCTGGAACCGCGCGAGATCGACAGGCTGGCCGAGGTCGGCGCGGCAGTCGTGCATTGCCCGACCTCGAACACCTTCATCGGATCGGGGCTTTTCGACATGGCCGGGATGAAGGCGCGCGGGATACCGGTTGGTCTGGCCACCGACACCGGCGGCGGGTCCAGTTTTTCCATGCTGCGCACCATGGCGGCGGCCTACGAGATCGGCCAGCTGCGTGGCACCCCGCTGCACCCGGCGCAGCTGCTCTGGCTGGCGACCGAAGGCTCGGCCCGCGCGCTGCACATGGGCGGGCAGATCGGCACGCTGGCGCCCGGCGCCCATGCGGATCTCTGCGTGCTGGACCTGGCCTCGACGCCGGCCATCGCCCAGCGCAGCGATAGGGCCGAGGACATCTGGGAAGCGCTTTTTCCCACCATCATGATGGGCGACGACCGCGCGGTACGCGACGTCTGGGTCTCGGGCGCATCGCGCCGGGGGTGAGCACGTCAGCCCCGGCGCATCAGACGGTAGAGGGTAACTTGTGAGGGTCCGGACCCTGTCCAAAGCCCCTCGGGAGGCAGGTCCGCAGTCCCGCCCGCCCCCACCAGAGCACCCCTGGCAGGATCGCGGAAAGCCCAGCCCCGCTGCGGATCCCAGAAGATGACCAGATCGCGAGCCTTCGCGTCGCGGTAGATCGGGCGACCGTTGCGCGTCCCGGCCGGGCGGAAATGGTATTGCCGCCCGTCGGCGAGCCGCTCAAGCGTGAGATGCGTCATGATTGCCTCCTTGAAACGGGGGGCTGGAAATCGGGGCCTCAAACGAAAAAGGCCGCGCTCTTGCGGCGCGGCCCTGTCGGTGCGGATATGCGAAGATCGGTTACTTGATCTTGCCTTCCTTGTACTCGACATGCTTGCGCGCGACCGGATCATATTTCCGCACGACCATCTTTTCGGTCATGGTGCGGGCGTTCTTCTTGGTCACGTAGAAATGCCCGGTCCCCGCGGTGGAGTTCAGGCGGATCTTGATGGTGGTCGGCTTCGCCATTTTTACGTCTCCTGATCCGCGGGCCGCTGGGCCGCGCGTGAATTCGTCTGAAGCCCGCCTTCTACCGGCTTTGCGGTGCGAGTCAACCGCCAATGCGGGCGGAATCAGGCCCCGCTCCGCCCCGTCCGGGCCCATGACCTGAATCAAGGCGCGGCCCGGCGTCACCCGGCATGGTCCCCTCGAAACGCGACAGGAGGACGGCATGGCCGACAACGTGATCTGGTTCGAACATCTGCGCCGCGGAGACGTGGCCAAGGTGGGGGGAAAGAACTCCTCGCTTGGGGAAATGGTACAGGAACTGGGCGGGCGCGGCATTGCCGTGCCGGGGGGCTTTGCCACCACCTCCGACGCCTACCGCGCCTATATCGACCACAACGACCTTGGCGCGCGCATCGCCGCCGAGATGGAGGCGCTGACCGCCCACAAGATCACCCTGGCCGAGGCCGGCACCCGCGTCCGCGCCATGATCGTGGGCGGCGACTGGCCAGCGGAGGTGCTGGAGGACATCCGCGCGGCCTATGTCGAGATGGCAAGCCGCACCGGGCAGGACTCTCCCTCGGTCGCGGTCCGGTCTTCGGCCACCGCCGAAGACCTTCCGGATGCCTCTTTCGCGGGCCAGCAGGAAACCTTCCTCAACGTCGAGGGCGAGGCGGCGCTCCTGGCGGCCTGCAAGCGCTGTTATGCCTCGCTCTTCACCGACCGGGCAATCAGCTACCGGACCGTTCAGGGCTTTGACCACATGGAGGTGGCGCTTTCGATCGGGGTGCAGCAGATGGTGCGCGCGGATACCGGCGGGTCGGGGGTGATGTTCTCGCTGGACACCGAAAGCGGCTTCGACAAGGTCGTGCTGATCAACGCCGCCTGGGGCTTGGGTGAAAACGTCGTGCAGGGCGCGGTCACGCCCGATGAATACATGGTCTACAAACCCCACCTTTCGAACCCGGACCTGATGCCCATCGTCGAACGCAGCCTTGGTGCAAAAGAGATCAAGATGATCTACGCCGGGGACGGCAAGGCGGTCAAGAACGTGAAAACCTCGAAGGCCGAACGCGGGAAATTCGTCCTGTCCGAGGCCGAGACGGTGGAGCTGGCCCGCATGGCTGCCACTATCGAGGATCACTACGAATGCCCCATGGACATGGAGTGGGCGCGCGATGGCGACACTGGCGAACTGTTCATCGTCCAGGCCCGGCCCGAAACTGTCCAGAGCCGCGCCGGCGCGGGTGCGCTCAAGTCCTACGAGATCGCCGACAAGGGTCCGGTGCTGACCACGGGCCTGTCCGTTGGCGGCGCCATCGCCAGCGGCCAGGCCTGCCTGATCGAAAGCGCCGCCGACATCGAGAATTTCGTCGACGGAGCGATCCTTGTCACCGGCACGACCGATCCCGATTGGGTGCCGATCATGAAGCGTGCCAGCGCCATCATCACAGACCACGGGGGGCGCACCAGCCATGCCGCGATCGTCAGCCGCGAACTGGGCCTGCCGGCCATCGTGGGCACGGGCGATGCCACCCATGTGCTGCATGACGAACAGGTGGTCACGGTATCCTGCGCCGAAGGCGAGGATGGCTATGTTTACGACGGCCGTGCCAGTTTCCATGTCGAGGAGATCGACCTGGGCCAGCTGCCCGATACCAGGACAAAGGTGATGTTCAACATGGCCAACCCCTCGGCCGGGTCTCGCTGGTGGCGCCTTCCGGCCGATGGAGTCGGGCTCGCCCGGATGGAATTCGTGGTCAACAACGCGATCAAGGTGCACCCCCTGGCGCTGACCCGCTTCGACCAGGTCACGGACGAGGCCACGCGCGAAGAGATCGAGACCCTGACCGCGGCCTATCCCGACAAACCCGCCTATTTCGTCGATCAGCTGGCCACCGGCCTGTCCCGTATCGCCGCTGTCCACTACCCCGACCCGGTCATCGTGCGCATGTCGGATTTCAAGACCAACGAATACGCCGCGCTTCTGGGTGGATCGGGGTTCGAGCCGGACGAGGAGAACCCCATGATCGGCTGGCGCGGGGCCTCGCGTTACTACTCGGAGGGCTACAAGGACGGTTTCGCGCTGGAATGCGAGGCCATCGCCAAGGCGCGCGGCATCAAGGGCTTTGACAACATCATCATGATGATTCCCTTCTGCCGGTCGCCCGAAGAGGCCGACCGCGTTCTGGAAGTCATGGCCGAGAACGGACTGGAGCGTGGCAAGGACGGCCTGCAGGTCTACGTGATGTGCGAGATCCCCGCCAACGTGATCCTGGCCGAGGAATTCGCCAAGCGCTTCGATGGTTTCTCGATCGGGTCCAACGACCTGACCCAACTGACCCTTGGCGTGGACCGTGACAACGAGAACCTCGCCCATGTCTTCCGCGAACGCGACCCGGCGGTGCAATGGATGATCGAACAGGTCATCATCCGCGCCCATGCGGTCGGTGCCAAGGTCGGGTTCTGCGGGCAGGCCCCCTCGAACGACCCCGAATTCGCCGCGCTGCTGGTCGGCTACGGGATCGACTCGATTTCGGTCACGCCGGATGCCTTCCGGGCGGTGAAGATGAACGTGGCCAAGGCGGAAGGGAAATAGGCGCGGCCGGCCTTGTCGCGACGTGCGGCCAAGGCGGGACCCGAGGCAGGACGCCGTCCCGTCCCGGGCCCGGCATGACCACCGGATGCGACGGACAGCAGGCCGACGCCAACCGCCCCTGCGCAGGCGTTCAAACGCACGTGCGTGCGTTTGAACGGGCGCGAAGGACCTGTAAGCCGGATTCTGTTCCCCGGGTCGCCCCGGTTCGATGACCATTCCTCTGGGGGCACCGTTGCCGATGCCCTCTAGCTGCCAACCCGGATCCCCGGGGCCAAGGCGGCCCTTGCGGCGGTATGCCTGACGGCACCGGACCCGCGGCGAGATCCCTATTCGGCATTGCTCCCGGTGGGGCTTGCCATACCGGCGATGTTGCCATCCCCGTGGTGGGCTCTTACCCCACCTTTTCACCCTTGCCGCGTCAGGCGCGGCGGTCTGTTCTCTGTGGCGCTTTCCGTCAACGCCGGTGATTCCACCGGCCCCGCCCGGGCGTTACCCGGCACCGTGCCTTGATGGAGTCCGGACTTTCCTGGAACGGGCTGACGCCCGCCCCCGGCCATCCGGCCCTCCGCGCCCGGTCGATTTATGCATTGGCCAGTCCCGGGTCAACGGGAAAGCCACCGGCAAGCTGGGCGGCCAGGGCGCAGTCCACCCCGTCCAACGGGCCGCCATGCCCCAGGCGATGGCGCAGGCGAAAGGCGGCCAGTTGCGCCTCGGTCCCCGCCTGCGCGGTGTAGCCGATCCTGTGCAGGTCGCGGCGGAAGCGACCTTCGTCAAGGGCGGCCGGTGCGAGTACGGGCGGGGTCGACATCGCCAGTCCAGAGCGCGCGAGCCGGGTCCAGTCGAAGCGCGGACCGGGATCGATCTTGCGCCCGGGGGCACAGTCGGAGTGGCCGATCACGCCTTCGGGCGGGATGGCCCAACGGGCCATGATCCCGGCAAGCAAAACCTCCAGCGCGTCCATCTGGGCCGCGGCAAAGGGCGCGGTGCCCGGATTGGCCAGTTCGATCCCGATGGAATGGGAATTCACGTCTTCGATGTCGCCCCAGGCGCCGGCGCCGGCATGCCAGGCGCGCTTGTCCTCCGGCACCAGGGCCTCGACCGTTCCCGCCTCGGAAACGAGATAATGCGCCGAAACCTGCGAGTCCGGATTACAAAGCCAGGCCCGCGCCGCGCCGCTGTCCGCCATCGCCGTGTAGTGCAGGACCACCAGCTGGGGACGCGCCGCGCCGCGCCGGTCCCCGAAATTCGGAGAGAGCGCCACCTGCGCCGTCAGTTGCCGCCCGCCAGGGTACGGAACGGCGTCGGGTCCCAGCCACATGCAAATCCGTCGCCGTCCGGGTCGAGACCCAACCGGTCGCGCGCGGGCCCACCGCGGGCCAGGAAATCGCGCTGAGCGTCGTCGGGCGTGTTGTAGCGCGCGCAGTTGCGCTGAAAGCGGCTTTCGCTGAACAGCCCGGCCCTGGAATAGACCGGCTCGCCCTTGTCGTTGGGCGCGTCCAGCGCAAACTGCACGATATTGGGGCCGCCGTTGCTCGGGCGCTGGGGCAGGGCCGTTGGCTCGACCACCTCGTAGGCGGCGGCCTGGCGTTCGCGACGTTCGGCATCGCTCTCGATGGTCTCGCGCGCGGCCACGGCCTCGAAATCCTGTTCGTCCGAAATCCCGGGGTTGGCGGCCAGGTCACTGGCGTCGGGCGCGGCCGACCCGTCCTGCACCGGGGTGTCGCTCGGCGCCGCTCCTGCGGACCCGCCGATGCCTGCATCGGCCAGCTCTGTCGTGGATATCTCCGCGTTGGCATCGCCGTCGTCGGGCATCGCCGCCTCGGCGCGCGCCTCGCCGCGCAGGGCGGCTTCGCGCCGGGCGCGTTCCAGTTCATACTGGTTGAAGTCGGAAAACCCGACACCGCGCCCGCTGTCGGGAATCTGTGGGGTGCAGCCGACAAGCGCGATCAGCGCCGCCCCTACCGCAAGAGTCCTGCCGGTTGTCATTGCCATACTGCCATACGCCTTTCCACCAGGCCGTCCCGGGCCACCGTTCCTACCACCACCGGCCGGGTTTGGCCACGAAACCGGCCGCCTGTTCCAGCGCGTAGGCGGTATTCAGCAGATCGCCCTCTTCCCACGGGCGCCCGATCAGTTGCAGACCCAGCGGCAGGCCCCGCGAATTCAGCCCCGCGGGCACGCTGATGCCCGGCAAGCCGGCCAGGTTCACCGTGACGGTGAACACATCGTTAAGATACATCGCGACCGGGTCCGCCTCGGCCATCTCGCCCAGCCCGAAGGCCGCCGACGGCGTGGCCGGGGTCAGGATCGCGTCAACGCCCTGGGCAAAGGCCTCCTCGAAATCGCGCTTGATCAGGGCGCGCACCTTGCGGGCGCGGTTGTAGTAAGCGTCGTAGAACCCCGCCGAGAGAACATAGGTGCCGACCATGACGCGGCGCTTGACCTCTTGTCCGAACCCCTCGGCACGGGTCTTTTCATACATTTCGGTGATACCGTCGCCCTGCCCCAGCTTGGCGCGGTGGCCGAAGCGCACCCCGTCATAGCGGGCCAGGTTCGACGACGCCTCGGCCGGTGCGATCACGTAATAGGTGGGCAACGCGTATTTCGTATGCGGCAGGCTGATATCGACCAGCCGGGCGCCGGCATCCTGCAGCATCCTGCGGCCCTCGGCCCAGAGCGCCTCGATCTCGTCAGGCATGCCCTCCATGTGATATTCGCGCGGGATGCCGATGGTCTTGCCCTTGATGTCGCCGGTCAGCATGGCCTCGAAATCCGGCACGGGCAGGTCGGCGGAGGTGCTGTCCTTGGGGTCATGGCCGCACATGGCCTGAAGCATGATGGCCGCGTCGCGCACATCCTTGGTCATCGGCCCGGCCTGGTCGAGCGAGGACGCGAAAGCCACGATTCCCCAGCGCGAGCAGCGCCCGTAAGTCGGCTTGATGCCGGTTATGCCGGTAAAGGCTGCGGGCTGGCGGATCGACCCGCCGGTATCTGTGCCGGTCGCGCCAAGACACAGGTCGGCGGCCACGGCGGCGGCCGACCCGCCCGAGGACCCGCCCGGCGTCAATGCGCGGTCGTCCACCTTCCATGGGTTCACCGCGTCGCCGTATATGCTGGTCTCGTTCGACGAGCCCATGGCGAATTCGTCCATGTTCAGCTTGCCCAGCATGACCGCACCGGCGTCCAGCAGGTTCTGGCTGACCGTGCTCTCGTATTCGGGGCGGAACCCGTCGAGTATCTTCGAGGCTGCCTGGCTGGCAACACCCTTGGTGCAGAACAGGTCCTTGATGCCCAGCGGGATACCATTGAGGCTGCCCCCATTCTTGCGCGTATCGGCCGCCTTGGCCTGTTCCAGCGCCAGGTCGGGCGTGTCGTGGACAAAGGCGTTCAGCGCGCCCCCGCCCTCGATTTCGGCCAGGCAGGCCTCGGTCAACTCGACGCTGGTGACCTCGCCCTTGCGCAGCGCATCGCGGGCCTCGGAGATTTTCAGTCTGCTCAGCTCGCTCATCACTCAACCACCTTCGGCACGGCAAAGAAGCCCTCGCGGGCATCGGGGGCATTGGCCAGCACCTTGTCCTGCTGGTCGCCATCGGTCACCACGTCCTCGCGCCGCTTGAGCCGTTGCGGCGTGACGGATGTCATCGGCTCCACGCCCTCGACATCGACTTCCTGGAGCTGCTCGATGAAACCCAGGATGGCGTTGAATTCTCCGGCCAGGGCGGGCAGTTCCTCCTCCTCGACCCTGATCCGGGCGAGATGGGCCACCTTGCGGGCGGTTTCCGTGTCGATGGACATGGGGGCGCACTCCCTTGTTGCGTTGCGGCCCGCTTTAGCGTCCCGCCGCGCGGCCTTCAAGCATGTGGCGGCGGTATATCTCGATCATCCAGCCCAGCATCACGGCATTGAGAAGATGCCAGAACAGATGCGTGCCCACGGGGAAGGCCGCGCAAAGCGTCTCGTCCAGGCTGCGCGCGGTGATCGACAGGGTCAGGATCGCCGCCCCGACCGCGAAACCGCGCACCAGCACCGGGAAACGACGGCGCAACACGGCGCCATAGATCACCAGCAGGATCGGGACGGTCCAGTAGAAGGACGAGACCGCGAAGAAGGGCACGTCGCTTAACAGGAACGTGATCCCGGCCGCATAGGGAAGGAACCCGGCTGTCGCCAGCCCCGCCGCCCAGCCGGGCCAGCCAAGCACGTCACGGTGCACGGCAAAGAGATAGAGCAGGATGAAGCCCAGGATCGGCACGGTGTCGGTCATGGCCGCCCAGACCGTCGCCAGCGTGTGGAACAGAAAACTGCCGATTCCGATGGCGAAAAGCACCGCCGCCAGCGCGCGGGCCAGGGGCACACCGGCGCTGCGCCGCCACATGATCACCGCGGCCACGATGAAGGCCAGGTTCGTCACCGCGTTCACCGGTTCGGCCCAGAAGCTGAAATCCAGACGCTCGCAATAGCCGTCGATCTGTTCGGCCAGGTTCATCCGCCGTGCCCCGTCTGGTTTGTCCGCCAATCCGTGTTACCCTCGCCCCGGCAACAAACCAAGAGAGAGTGTCATGAAGATCACCTGGCTTGGCCACAGCGGCTTTCGCATCGAGATCGGCGGCAAGGTGCTGCTGATCGACCCGTGGCTGGCGGGCAACCCCGGCTTTCCCGAGGATCGCGCCGCCGAGGCGACCAAGGGCGCGACGCATATCTGCCTGACCCACGGCCACGGCGACCACGCGTCGACCACGCTGGCGATCGCGCGAGACCAGGGTATCCCGGTACTCTGCATCCACGAGATCGCCCAGCTCTGGGACGGAAAAGACGATGTCGAGGTCATGGGGTTTGGCAAGGGCGGCACGCTCGACCTCGACGGGGTCAGCGTCACCATGACCCATGCCGTGCATTCCTCCTCTTTCGACTTCACCGGCGAGGGGTTGCAATACGCGGGTGACCCGGCAGGATTCATCATCCGCGGCGAGGGGCATTCGATTTATGTCAGTGGCGACACCGACGTTATGGCCGACATGGAGGTCATCGCGGATCGCTACGCGCCGGATATCGGTATCCTCTGCGCGGGCGGGCATTTCACCATGGACATGGAAGGCGCAGCCTATGCGGCCAACCGCTATTTCGACTTCAAGATCGTGATCCCCTGCCATTACAAGACCTTCCCGCTGCTGGCCCAGGATGCCGAACCGCTGCGCGCACGGCTGCCCGAGGGCACACGCCTTGTGGAGCCGCAGGTGCTGGAGCCGATCACCATCTAGCCGATGGCGCGGTCAACGGTCGGGCCCGGGCCTATTCGTTTTCGTCGCGCCGGGCCGCAAAGAAATCCTTGAGCAACCGCTCTGCCGCCTCGGCGCCGATACCGTCGTACACCTCGGGGGTGTGGTGGCATTGCGGGTGCTCGAAAACCCGAGCGCCATGCGCCACGCCGCCGGACTTGGGATCGGCCGCGCCGTAGTAGAGCCGCCCGATCCGGGCGAAGGAAATCGCCGCCGCGCACATCGGGCAGGGTTCCAGCGTCACGTAGAGATCGTAGCCGGTCAGCCGTTCCGTGCCGAGCGCCTCGCAGGCCGCCCGGATCGCCAGCACCTCGGCATGGGCAGTGGGATCGTTGCCTTCGCGGGTGCGGTTGCCGGCCCGTGCCAGCACCTCACCTGCCTGAGCGACCACTGCACCCACCGGGACCTCGCCGCGTGCGGCAGCGGCGCGGGCCTCGTCCAGGGCGGCGTCCATATGGCTGCGAAAGGTCATGTCCTTAGATCGGCTGGCGGGGGCGGCTTGGCAAGGGCGAAACATGCGTTTTTTGCCAAGATGACGGCCAGGCGATTGCACGACGGGCAACGGGCCACTAAGCCCCTGACCATGTCAAAGCCCGTTTCCCAACCCGGCGACCGTATCGCCAAGGTTCTTTCGCGCGCCGGGATCGCCTCGCGCCGCGAGGCCGAGCGCATGATCGCGGCGGGTCGTGTCGCCGTGAATGGCAAGCGCATCGACAGCCCGGCGCTGAACGTGACGGGCCAGGACAAATTGACCGTGGATGGCAAGCCGGTCTCGGAACCGGAACCCCCGCGCGTCTGGCTCTATCACAAACCTGCGGGCCTGGTGACCAGCGCCCGCGACGAGCACGGCCGCGAGACGGTCTTCGACACCCTGCCCGATGACATGCCGCGGGTAATGAGCGTGGGCCGGCTGGACCTGAATTCCGAAGGGCTTCTGCTGCTGACCAACGACGGCGAGATCAAGCGCCGCATGGAGCTGCCCAGCACCGGGTGGCAGCGCCGCTACCGCGTGAGGGTCAAGGGCGCGCCCGAAGAGGCCGCGCTGGACAAGCTGCGCGCGGGCATCACCGTTGACGGCCTGCACTATCAGCCCATGACCATCACGCTGGACCGCACGCAGGGCGCCAATGCCTGGCTGACCGTGTCGATCCGCGAGGGCAAGAACCGCGAGATCCGCCGCGCCATGGAGGCCATCGGCCTGACCGTGAACCGGCTGATCCGGGTCAGCTACGGGCCATTCCAGCTGGGCAGCCTAAAGCCCGGCGCGGTAGAGGAGCTGCGCCCCCGCGTTGTGCGCGACCAGCTGGGGCTGGAGGCCGAGAAGCAGCCGCAGCGCCGTCGCAGGCCCGCGGCAAGGCGGTCAAGGGCGGGGAAAACCCGACCCGATTGACCCTTGCCGCACGGGGCCGGCTGTGCATCCTTGTTGTCAGGGCTGCTTGCGGCGGATCGGGCACCCCTCGCAACCGGGCTTTCATTCGCCTATCTTGTCAAGGATACGACACGTGGAGCACGATGGCGCGACTGATCCTCATCCTTGCCGCGGTAGCGACACTGGTGCTGATCGCCGGCATCATGGCGCGCCTGCTGGCCCCGCTGCAAGCGGTGGCGCCGCGCGCGGTGCCACAAGATGGAGGCCGCCGGTTGCCTGACACTATCAAGAACGTGGCCTATGCGCTGCTGATCGTCCTCATGTTCGGCGTCGCAACCGGCTGGCTCGGGGGGCTTTGACGATGGCCCGGCGTTATGGCGGACAACACAGCCCCGGCGGGGCATCGGATGCACCGCGCGATCCCGTCCTGCATGAGGACCGGCAGGTCGATGCCGCGGGTGCGCGGGCCAATGTGCTTTTCGTGCCGGGGATCGTCCTGGCGTTCACCTCGCTCAACGAGGGGGCGACGGGGCTGGTGCTGGGCCTGGCCGGGGCAGCGGTCCTGACGCTGGCCGCCTGGCTGACCCGCGACGGGCTGCGCGCCCATGCCGCATTTGACGCGCGGCGGGTGGCGCGCCGGCCCGCCCTGCCGCGCAAGATTCTCGGCGCGGTGCTGACCGGCTTCGGGATCGGCATTGCCGCTTATGCCAATGGCGACGGGCTGCTGGCTTGCGCGCTCTTCGCGCTGGCCGCGGGCGGGCTGCACGTCGCCGCCTTTGGGCCGGACCCGCTGCGCGACAAGCACGTCGAGGGCATCGACACGTTCCAGCAGGACCGCGTGGCCCGCGTCGTGGACGAGGCCGAGGCCTATCTGGAAGCCATGCGGAACCATGTTGCCAGGTTAAAGGACCGCCGCCTGGAAGGCCGCGTGATGCAGTTCCAGACCACGGCCCGGCGCATGATCCGCACCGTTGAACAGGACCCGCGGGACCTGACCGGCGCCCGCAAGTTCCTCGGCGTCTACCTGATGGGCGCGCGAGACGCGACCGCCAAGTTCGCCGAGCTTTACGCGCGCAGCGGCGATGCCGCGGCCCGCGCCGACTTCGAGGCGTTGCTGAGCGACCTGGAAGAGAATTTCGCCGCCAGAACCGAGAAGATGCTGCTGGACGACCGCAGCGACATGGACGTCGAGATCAAGGTGCTGCGCGATCGTTTGCAGCGTGAAGGGCTATGAAGTCCGTTTCCATTGGGGATAATTGAAATGTCTGAGAGAACAGCCGAGACCATGCAGAAAGCACAGGCCGCCCTGGCAGAGGTGGAGAAGGTCTCCGCCGTCGTCCTGCCCGACCCCAGCGCCGAGATCGTGCCGGCCGACAAGGCCGACAAGCCCACCGCCGCCGAGATCAACAAGCGCATGGCGGAACTGGACATGACCGACACCAACTCGATCATCTCCTTCGGGTCGGCCAGCCAGGCCGAGTTGCAGGAGATATCGCAGTCCATGTTGCAAGGCGTGCGCAACAAGGACGTGGGCCCTGCCGGCGATAGTCTGCGCGAGATCGTGACCACCATCCGCGGCTTCAACGTCAGCGAACTGGACGTGCGCCGCGACAGGTCGTGGTGGGAAAAGCTGCTGGGCCGCGCGGCCCCGGCGGCCAAGTTCGCGGCCCGCTTCGAGGACGTGCAGGGCCAGATCGACCGGGTGACCGATGACCTGCTCAAGCACGAACACGTCCTCCTAAAGGATATCGAGAGCCTTGACCGGCTCTACGAGAAGACGCTGGCCTTCTACGACGAACTTGCACTCTACATCTCGGCCGGCGAGGCGAAGCTCAAGGCGCTGGACGAGACGGATATCCCCGCCAAGGCAAAGGAGGCCGAGGCCGCCCCCGAGGAGGCCGGTGTTCTCAAGGCGCAGGAACTGCGTGATCTGCGCGCCGCCCGTGACGACCTGGAGCGCCGGGTGCACGACCTCAAGCTGACGCGGCAGGTGACCATGCAGTCGCTGCCCTCGATCAGGCTGGTGCAGGAAAACGACAAGTCGCTGGTCACCAAGATCAACTCGACGCTCATCAACACCGTTCCCCTGTGGGAAACCCAGCTTGCCCAGGCCGTGACGATACAGCGGTCATCCGAGGCCGCCGCGGCGGTGCACGAGGCCAACGACCTTACCAACGAGTTGTTGACCGCCAACGCGGAAAACCTGCGCAGCGCCAACAAGACCATCCGGGAGGAAATGGAACGCGGCATCTTCGACATCGAGGCTGTCAAGCAGGCCAACGCCGACCTGATCGGCACCATCGAGGAAAGCCTGCAGATCGCCGACGAAGGCAAGCGCCGCCGTGCCGCGGCCGAGAAAGAGTTGCAGACGATGGAGTCCGAGCTGAAATCCACCCTGGCCGCCGCCAGCGCCGGCCAGACCCCCGGTGACGCGACGGACCGTTCGGCCGCGGCCGGGGCCTGATCGCGTGGCCTTTCAAGGGACGGCAAAGACACTGTCGGCGGGCCTTGTCGCTCTGCTGCTGACGGGCTGCGACGCCTATGTCGGCACGCAGGGCAACACTGGCCCGGCATCAGAGACCGCGTCACAGCGGCCCGCACCGCCCGACCTTTCGCCCGAGAGCGAGGCCCTGCGTCGGCACTACCAGCGCATCCAGAACAACCTGGTGGCGCAGGGGCTGCTGCGCACCGACGGCGGCGGACCCGAGACACAGTTCACCGACACGATACTGGCGCGCAACTTCGTGCGCATTGCCCTGTTCAACGAGTATATCGATACCGGCAGCGAGTTGCGCGCCCAGGCCAATGTCAGCCGCCTGCGGCGCTGGGAAACCCCTGTCCGGCTGACGGTGGAATTCGGCAAGACGATCCCACCGGCCCAGCGCGAAGCGGACCGTGACGCCGTGAGCGACTACGTCGCGCGGCTGTCCGAGGTCTCGGGGCTGGATATATCGGTCACCGGACAGAACCCGAATTTCCATGTCCTGTTCCTCAACGAAGACGACCGGGCGGGCTTGCCCGTCCGCCTTCGCCGGTTGCTGCCCGGCATCACGGACAGCACCATGCGCGCCGTCACCGACCTGCCGCGCGAAACCTTCTGCCTTGTGCTGGCCAGTTCAGCGCCCGACGGGCCCGGCTACGGCCGGGCGGTCGCGCTGATCCGGGGCGAGCACCCCGACTTGATGCGCCTCGCCTGCATCCACGAGGAGATCGCCCAGGGGCTGGGCCTGGCCAACGACAGCCCGCAGGCGCGCCCCTCGATCTTCAACGACGACGAGGAATTCGGCCTGCTGACCTATCACGACGAGCTTCTGCTCAAGATGCTCTACGACGACCGACTGAAGGCCGGCATGACCGCCGCCGAAGCCGCCCCCATCGCCCGCGAGATTGCGCGCGATGTGATGGGCGGCCCCGCCTGACACGAAAGGACACAGGGACATGGGCATCTTCGACTTTCTGACCGGGGAATTCATCGACGTCATCCACTGGACGGACGACCGCCGTGACACGATGGTCTGGCGATTCGAGCGCGAGGGTCACGAGATCAAGTACGGCGCCAAGCTGACCGTGCGCGAGGGGCAGGCGGCGGTCTTCGTGCACGAGGGGCAGATGGCGGATGTCTTCACCCCCGGCCTCTACATGCTCGAGACCAACAACATGCCGGTGATGACGTCGCTCCAGCACTGGGACCACGGCTTCAAGTCGCCCTTCAAGTCCGAGATCTACTTCGTCAACACGACGCGTTTCACGGACCTCAAGTGGGGCACCAAGAACCCGATCATGCTGCGCGATCCGGAATTCGGCCCCACCCGCATTCGCGCCTTCGGCACCTATACGGTCAAGGTCGCGGACCCCGCGCGGTTCATGTCCGAGATCGTCGGCACGGACGGCGAATTCACCATGGACGAAATCGGCTTCCAGCTGCGCAACATCATCGTGCAGGAATTCAGCCGCGTGATCGCGGCCAGCGGCATCCCGGTGCTGGACATGGCTGCCAATACCGCCGACCTGGGCAAGCTGGTGGCCGGGGCCATCGCCGAGACAGTGGCGCAATACGGGATCACCATCCCGGAGTTCTACATCGAGAACATCAGCCTGCCACCGGCTGTCGAAAAGGCGCTGGACACCCGTACCAGCCGCGGTCTGAGCGGCGACCTGGACGCGCACATGAAATACGCCGCCGCCGAGGCCCTGCGCCAGGGCGGTGAGGCGTCGGGCGCAATGGGCGCCGGGATGGGCGCAGGGCTGGGCATGGCCATGGGCCAGCAGATGGGTGGGCCATGGGGACGCCCGGGCGGGGGCCAACAGGCCGCCGGCGCCCCGGTCGCCCCGCCTCCGCCGCCGGTGGAACACGTCTGGCACATTGCCGAGAACGGACAGACCAGCGGACCCTTTTCCAAGGCGGCCATGGGCAAGATGGCCCAGTCCGGCGACCTGCGCCGCGACAGCCATGTCTGGACCCCGGGCCAGGACGGCTGGATGCGCGCCGAGGACGTGGCAGAACTGGCCCAGCTTTTCACCGTCATGCCCCCGCCACCCCCGCCGCCCGGCTGACGGCGGCCAAGGGCGATCTGAAACTTTCCACGGCGTCTTGCCGTTATTCATGATATGGTCGCCCTGCCCCGCATATCCCGGCTGCGCTCGCGCCGTCCGACGCGGCGAACCTGCCTCAAGGCGTTGCATGCGCTGATGATCCCGCTCACCTTCTGGTTCATGATCGCGACACCGGATTTCGTGCGCGAGGTCTTCGGGCCCAGGGGCGCGGCAATCAATTCCGACATCGCGCTGGTCTTCGTCACGCTGGCGCTGATCTGGTCGCTGGACTTTTTCCTGCGCGGGCTGGCCGGGCGACCGGGTCCCAAGCTGTCGCCCCGCCTGCGCCTGTTCCATCGCATCCTGCACCGGGCGCTGCTCATCGGGCTGTTCCTGGTGCCGGTGGGTGGGTTTCTTCTGGGGCTGACATCGCATCGGCTGCTCAAGGCAGGAGGCTGGCTGCCCATCGCCCCGCCCATGGACATGGAGCGCGCCAACGAGATCGTAGGCACATTGCACATCATCGAGTTCTACACCCTGGGCGGATTGGCGACGATCCACGCAGGCTTTCACATCTGGCGGCACGTGAAACTGCGCGACAACGCCCTGCGGATCATGGCGCCGAAGGTCCTGCATCGCTTTCTCTAGCGCTTTTCCATGTGGCAATGCGGCAGGGCGCTTGGTAATCATTCCTCATGCGCGAGACCCCGCCCCCCGCCGCGCCCGCCAAGGGCGACGAACATCGCTTTCCCTGCGACCAGTGCGGCGGCGACCTGCGCTTCGATCCGGGCGGCGGGCGCTTGGTCTGCGACCATTGCGGCGCGGCCGAAGCCCTGGACGGCACGGCCCCCGCCACGACCCCGCGTGAACTGGACTTCCGCAGCGCGGTCAGCGGCAGCCTTGACGCCGCCGAAATCGAGGAAACCCGGGTCATGTCCTGTCCCAACTGCGGCGCCCAGACCGAGTTCGACAGCGATATCCATGCCGCCGAATGCCCCTTCTGCGCGACGCCGGTGGTCACCGATACCGGCACGCACCGCCATATCAAGCCGAAGGGCCTGCTGCCCTTCGCGCTCGAGGAAAGCACCGCCCACGCGGCCATGACAGATTGGCTGGGCCGGCTTTGGTTCGCGCCGAACGGCCTGAAGACCTATGCCCGCAAGGGCCGCCGGATGCAGGGCATCTACGTGCCCTACTGGACCTTCGACGCCGATACCACGACCCGCTACCGCGGCCAGCGCGGCACCCACTATTACGAGACGCGCACCGTCGTGCGGGACGGCAAAAGCAAGCAGGTGCGCGTGCGCAAGACCCGCTGGCGCAGCGTTTCCGGGCAGGTCGCACGGTTCTTCGACGACGTGCTTGTGCTGGCCTCGCACTCGCTGCCGCGCCGGTACACCGATGCGCTCGAACCCTGGGACCTGTCGGACCTGGAGCCCTATCGCCCCGACTACCTGGCCGGGTTTCGCGCCGAGGGCTACCAGGTGGAACTGGAGGAAGCGTTCGGCGAAGCGCGCGAGAAAATGGACCGGGTAATCCGGCGTGACGTCAAGTTCGACATCGGCGGCGATGCCCAGCGTATCCGCGACATGGATACCGATATCGGCAGGCTGACCTTCAAGCATGTCCTGCTGCCCGTCTGGCTGGCTGCCTACTCCTATCGAGGAGAAACCTATCGTTTTGTCGTCAACGGGCGCACCGGAAGGGTGCAGGGGGAACGGCCATGGTCCGCCATCAAGATCGCGGTTGCGGTGGTCCTGGGGCTGCTTGTTGCCGGGGCCGTCGGTTACGCGGTGGCCCTTGGCCAGGGGCAGATATAGGGGCGGGTTTGCGCTTGACCGGGGCCCGCCTGGTCCTGTTTACGAACAGCCACGTTATGTTGGCGCTAACATCCGGGTGAACACATGATCCTCTGCTGCGGCGAAGCCCTGATCGACATGCTGCCCCGGCAGTCCACCATGGGCGAGGAGGCCTTCGCCCCCCATGCCGGTGGCGCTGTCTTCAACACCGCCGTGGCACTGGGGCGGCTGGAGGCGCAGACGCAGTTTTTCTGCGGGATGTCATCGGATTTCCTGGGCGACCTGCTACGCGACCGCTTGGCCGAGAGCGGGGTGGACGCCGGACCGTCGCCCCGGCTCGACGCGCCCTGCACCCTCGCCTTTGTCCGGCTGGTCGCGGGCCAGGCCACCTATGCCTTCTACGACGAGAACTCGGCGTTGCGATCCCTACGGCCCGAACACCTGCCCGACGTGACGGCAAACGCCCTTTTCTTCGGCGGGATATCCCTGGTCGGCAATGGCTGCGGCCAGGTCTACGAGGACCTGATGCTGGCACAGGGGGAAACCCGCGTGACCATGCTCGATCCGAACATCCGCCCCGGTTTCATCCGCGACGAAGCGGCCTACCGCGCGCGGATCGAGCGGATGCTGCGCGCCGCCGACATCGTCAAGCTGTCCGACGAGGATCTGGTCTGGCTGCGCGGCGCGGGCGACCTCGCCACCCAGGCGCGCGGGCTTCTGTCGGAGCGCACCCGTCTGGTCTGCATCACCGAGGGGGCCCGGGGCGTGACAGGCCATACCGCCACGGGCGCCGTCTTCGTGCCGGCCCCGCAGGCGCAAGTCGTCGATACGGTCGGGGCTGGCGACACCTTCAACGCGGGGTTGCTGGCCGCGCTGGACGACGCCGGGGCGCTGACCAAACCGGCACTGACCGCGCTGGACGAGACCCCGCTTCGGGCCGCCCTGACGCTCGGCGCGCAGGCCGCCGCCGTGACAGTGGCCCGCGCCGGGGCCAACCCGCCTACGAGGGCCGAGCTGTGAGGGCCGTGGTTCAGCGCGTTTCCGAAGCCGCCGTGGATGTCGACGGCGTCCGGATCGGCCAGTGCGGTCCGGGCCTGTTGGTCCTCGTCTGTGCCATGCGGGACGATACGGCTGACCTGTCCGGCAAGCTGGCGACCAGGATATCCAGACTGCGCATCTTCAAGGACGAGGCCGGGCGCATGAACCGATCGGTGCTCGATGTAGGCGGCTCGGCGCTTGTCGTCAGCCAGTTCACACTGGCCGCCGATACCAACCGAGGCAACCGCCCCGGATTCTCCATGGCCGCCAGTCCGCAGGACGGCGAGCGACTGTATCTGCACTTCGCAAAGGCTCTTGCAGGGCTTGGCGTGCCGGTGGAAACCGGGCGGTTCGGCGCCGACATGAAGGTGTCGCTGCTCAATGACGGGCCGGTGACGCTCTGGCTGGACACGGGGGGCTAGAGGAACCCGCGCCAGGCCAGCACCGCCAGAACCCCGAGCGCCACCACCACCAGGTTGAAGACAAGCACCCCCGCAAGGCCCAGCAGCCGATCGAGGCGCTGCGCCTTGGGGTCGATGCCGCGCAGGTGCCCAGCAACGCGTGCAGCCGCGGCCCTCAGCGCCGGTCCATCGACCATCGGGACCAGCCGGGGATGAGCCGACAACGCGCGCGCGCGCAGGATGCTGGCCAGGTCCCGGCGCACCGCGCGCGGTAGCGACCGCCCGGCCCGCCGTGTCAGCACGTCCAACGAGGCGCCGCGAAGACCCAATCGCGCGTGCATGAGGCGGGTCAACTCCGCCTCCATCCGGTCCAGATCCTGATCCATCATGCCTTCATATCGCCCCGCCCGGGGGCTTTCAATTCTGCGACCACGGGGCTAAGCCATTGCCCATGCTGAACGTGATAGAACATGGCGAGCCGGGGCGGCCACAGGTGCTTATCGCTCACGGGCTGTTCGGGTCGGGCCGAAACTGGGGCGTGATCGGCAAGCGCCTGGCGGACACCTTCCACGTGCTCTGCCCGGACATGCGCAATCATGGCGACAGCCCATGGTTCGACAGCCATTCCTATGAAGACATGGCCGACGATCTGGCGGGCCTGCTGGACGGCCCCGCAGACGTGGTCGGGCACTCCATGGGGGGCAAGGCGGCGATGATGCTGGCGCTGACCCGGCCCGACCTGGTGCGTCGCCTGGTGGTCGCCGATATCGCCCCGGTCGCTTACGGGCACAGCCAGTCACACAACATCGCCGCCATGAAAGCGGTCGATCTGTCCGGCGTGACCCGGCGATCCGAGGCGGCGCCGTTACTGGACGCGGATGACGAGGTCAAATCCTTCCTGCTCCAGTCGCTGGACGTGGCCGAGGCGCGCTGGAAACTGAACCTGGACGTGCTCGACCGCGAGATGGACAGGATCATCGGCTGGCCCGAGGTGTCGGGCCGGTTCGACGGCCCCGCCCTGTTCCTTTCTGGTGGTCGGTCGGATTACGTCCGGCGCGAACACCGCGAAACGATCAAGGCGTCTTTCCCGCAGGCACGGTTTGCCAGGATCCCCGATGCGGGGCATTGGCTGCATGCCGAGAACCCCCGCGACTTCGAAGCCACGCTGCGCGCGTTTCTGGCGTGATCAGACCTCTTGCGCGTCGGGGTCGGGGATCAGGTCCCTGTCCTTTTCGCGCGTGTGGTCAAAGGCCGGGTCGTTGCGCTTGATGCGGCGCGAGACGTAGTGCGAGGCCGGCCAGGCCGACAGTAGCCCGACCGCGAAAGCGCCAAGGATGGCGGGCCACGTGTAGTAGCCCAGCGACATTACGGCGATGACCAGTCCCCCCGACAACACCGGGAAAAGGGCGGAAAACATCAGGATGAGTTTCAGGCGATCCATGATTGGCCTCCTTTCTTGCACCGAGGGTATGCAGCAGGCCGACCGGACCAAGAGGATTTCAACAGGTTGTGATCCTCAGCCCCCAAGCCCCCGCGCCACCAGTGCCGAGACCGGAAGCGCCACGATACCCCCTGTCGCCGCGGCGCCCAGCAGCGGCCAGAGCCCCGTCATTCCCGCCACCAGCGCGACCACCACGCAGGTGCCCGCAAGGGTCGAGGCGATGACGCCGAAAAGCGCCTTGGCCAAATGACTCATCCCCGGTTCAGGATCGCCCGGGCGACCATGATCGACACGGGCACGGCAACGGTAAAGCCCAGCGCGGCGGCAATGATGATCGGCCGGGCGGTATCGAGGCCCATGACCAGCCCGGCGATGATGAAGGTCCCGGCCAGCGAGGTGCCGATGACGAAGAACAGAATGGCGGCAAGACGGCCCATGTGAGACTCCCTTGGGTGTTTGTATGGGGAGTGTGGCATGTGTCGGGGGTCGGGGCGTTGATTTGGGTCAAGACGCCGCCATCGCCGACAGCGCCCCGGCAGCAGGTGCCGCGCGATGGCCAGACCGCGGGATGGCGACCCGAGGTCGGGGCAGCGCGCTTTATGCCCGCCAAGTCCGGACGACGCTTAAGCGAAGCGCCAGCGACCCCAAATCGCCAGCCCGTCGGAGCGGTCTGGCGATCGCGCGGCACCTGCGGTGCTATTCGCGCGGAGCGCAACTAGACCAAACTTCAAAAACTGAAAAGAACTCATTATCTAACTCTATCTGTTCTGCCTGCACAATCACGCTCAATTGCCTGAAGTATGATCTCGCGAGCGCAGTGCGAAAGCGCGAGGGTACCAGAAAGAGATCCTAACCGTCCATGGGCGAAAGCATTTCTAAAACCAACACAAACTGCGAAGAAATTTTTCTCATCTTCGCCGTCCGCAAATTCCCTTATTTTCGACTTCAATCGGCAGTCCTTTTGTGCTCCAATCAAGCGAGAGTAGAAGTTAGCTTCCAAATTTTGGCTTTGCGCCTTTGCGCGAAACCGCTTTCCATCATCAATCGTGAATATATCTCTATAGACATCAAACCAGGGGCTATCCCGAAGTCGACAATACGTCTCAAAAGCAGCCGCAGACAAAGTGAATATTAATTGTCCTGTATAATTATCGACAGGTTCTTCACCTTTATACCCGTCAGCGTTCAAACCAGTCACATTCCTGGCCAAGAGAAACTTTGACGCTGCTTGAGAAATTGGGCTTGTTACGAACCATTTGCCGCATTGCGATCTTCCCAAAGAGAACCCTGTGTCGTCTAAACAGCTGCGCTTATGCCCTAACTGGTCGATTTTGTAATGAAGTTCTATAAAGAACTCTGGCGCCCCATTGAATGGGTTTACCATATTAAAGTTTCCCTTTTTTCGTATCATTTAAGCCTGAGACAGCAACCATCTCATTATAGCGAATATCACTTTTTAAGTAATTGCAACAAAAATTTTCGTAGGGGTTAAATCTTCGATGAGCGAAGCTATTACGAACACGACCCGCAATCGGCTGCGCCAATCACCTACCCGTTCCGCCCTTGTACACGCCAAAACTGGATCACCCCTCCACCATCAACGCCGATCTTATCCAGCCCCAACCGTGTGCGGCCACATTTGGCTGCGCCAAACGTATACCCGCACGCGCCTAAAAATGGCCAGCTTCAGCTGTCCATTTTTAGTGCGGAAATAAACGCCTCCTGCGGGATATCCACCTTCCCGAACTGGCGCATCTTCTTCTTGCCGGCCTTCTGCTTGTCCAGCAACTTGCGCTTGCGCGAGGCGTCGCCGCCGTAGCATTTCGCCGTCACGTCCTTGCGCATGGCGCTCAGCGTCTCGCGGGCGATGACCTTGCCGCCGATGGCCGCCTGGATCGGGATCTTGAACATGTGGCGCGGGATCAGGTCCTTGAGTTTCTCGCACATGGCCCGGCCCCGCATTTCGGCCCGGTCGCGATGAACCATCATCGACAGGGCATCCACGGGCTCGTCGTTCACCAGCACCTGCATCTTGACGAGGTTGTCCTCGCGGTAACCCGTCAACTGGTAGTCGAAACTGGCATAGCCCTTGGTCACCGATTTCAGCCGATCGTAGAAATCGAACACCACCTCGTTGAGCGGCAGGTCGTAGACCACCATGGCACGGCTGCCGGCATGGCTGAGATCGAGCTGGATGCCGCGCCGATCCTGGCAGAGCTTGAGCACGTCGCCCAGGAATTCGTCCGGCACGAGGATCGTGGCCTTGATGCGCGGCTCTTCCACGTGGGCGACATGGGTCAGGTCGGGCATGTCGGCGGGGTTGTGCAGTTTTTCGCACGTCCCGTCTTTCATGTAGACGTGATAAACGACAGAGGGCGCGGTGGTGATCAGCTCGATATCGTATTCGCGCTCGATCCGGTCGCGAATGACCTCGAGGTGCAAAAGCCCCAGGAAGCCGCAGCGAAAGCCGAAGCCCAGCGCCGCGGACGACTCCATTTCATAGCTGAACGAGGCATCGTTGAGGGCCAGCTTGTCGATGGCATCGCGCAGGTCGTTGAACTGGGCGCTGTCAACCGGGAACAGCCCGCAGAACACCACCGGCTGCGCCGGCTTGAACCCTGGCCAGGGCGTGTCGCAGGGGTGCTTGTCGTGGGTGATTGTATCGCCCACGCGGGTGTCGCGCACCTGCTTGATCGAGGCGGTCAGAAAGCCGATCTCGCCCGGGGCCAGTTCATCCACCGTCTGCATCGAAGGTTTGAACACGCCGATCCGGTCCACCTGGTGGACCGAACCGTTCTGCATCATGCGGATGCGGTCGCCCCTTTTCAGTACCCCGTCGCGGATGCGTACCAGAACGATGACGCCCAGGTAGGGGTCGTACCAGCTGTCCACCAACATGGCCTTGAGGGGGGCGTCGCGCGTGCCCTCCGGCGGGGGCAGATGGGCGATGATCGCCTCCAGCACGTCGCGGATGCCCTCGCCCGACTTGGCCGAGACGGGGATCGCGCCGCTGGCGTCGATACCGATCACGTCCTCGACCTGTTCGGCGACCCGGTCGATATCGCTGGCGGGCAGGTCGATCTTGTTGAACACCGGGATCAGCTCGTGATCCGCGTCAATCGCCTGGTAGACATTGGCGAGCGTTTGCGCCTCGACCCCTTGCGTGGAGTCCACCACCAGCAAGGACCCCTCGACCGCGCGCATGGACCGGCTGACCTCGTAGGCGAAATCCACGTGGCCGGGCGTGTCGATGAGATTGAGCACATAATGCTGCCCGTCCAGCGCGTCATACTCGATACGCACGGTGTTGGCCTTGATGGTGATGCCGCGCTCGCGCTCGATATCCATGGCGTCGAGCAGCTGCTCCTTCATGTCGCGGTCGGGCACGGTGTTGGTGGCCTGGATCAGGCGATCGGCCAGCGTCGATTTCCCATGGTCGATATGCGCCACGATCGAGAAATTGCGGATATGGGTCAGGTCGGTCATGTCGCCCGATATGTCCGGGTTTGCGGGCTTTGGCAATGGGGCAAAGCTGCGCGGGCGCTGCAGGTCGAGGCGCCCCGGGGGTATCCTGCGCTCCACCGCGAGCGGTGACGGCAAGGGATAGAAAGGACCCGCGCAGGCCCGTTGCGGTCAGGCTGCTGGCGCCGTGGGTCACGTCGATGCTGATCGAATAGCGAAGGGGCTTTTCCGCCTGTCCAGGGTGGCGACGCGGCCGCGGCACGGACCAAGCGCCATAAGGAACTGATCGACGGGACTCAGGGATATGG
>NZ_DATFIP010000022.1:0-22379 GCF_035270045.1 Salibaculum sp. | reverse complement strand
CCGAACGGCGTCATCCAGTCGATCCGCCGCCCCTGCTCGGCCCAGAACCCCTCCGGATCCGAAACCGAGGCCGCGTACATCTCATCGTAACGCGCCGCATCAACATGCGCCCGCGATACAGTCGCGTCAGAAGGCGGGTGGGTTGTGGCCATGTTTTCTCTCCCTTGTCTGTCGGGGACCGCGCGGTTGCCTCCCGCAACCGGGTCCCCGCCGTCATTTCTGCGCCGCCCGGGCGGGCGACGCAAGGGTGCGCGCGGCGCGAACGTCCCCGTCAGATGGCGAGGTACTTCGAGCGCAGCGCCTCGTCGTCGAGCACTTCCTGCGCCGAGCCGTCGTAGACGACCTGGCCGATGTCAAGGATCACGGCGCGGTCGGCAAGTTTCAGCGCTGCCACCGCGTTCTGTTCCACGATGATCGTGGTGATGCCCTGATCGCGGATCATTTCGAGCGTCTTCGCGATCTCCTGCACGATGACCGGGGCCAGGCCCTCGTAGGGTTCGTCCAGCAGCAGCACCTTGATATCGCGGCACAGTGCCCTGGCGATCGACAGCATCTGCTGTTCGCCGCCCGACAGTGTCGTGCCATCCTGCGTGCGTCGTTCCTTGAGACGGGGAAAGAGTTCGTAGACTCGATCGATCGACCATCCGTGGGGCGGAGCGATCTGGGCAAGCTTGAGATTTTCCTCGACCGTCAGACCGGGAATGATGTTGCGGTCCTCGGGGACAAGGGCGATGCCGTTACGGGCGGCCTCGTGCGATTTCATCTCGTGCAGGGGCTGGTGGTCCAGCCAGATCTCGCCGTGCATCAGCTCGGGGCTGCCCATGCGGGCGATGGTGCGCAGGGTCGAGGTCTTGCCCGCCCCGTTGCGTCCCAGCAGCGCCAGGATCTCGCCCTCGTGGATGTCGAAGCTGACGCCCTGGACGATGTAGCTTTCGCCGTAATAGGCCTTGATATCCCAGATGCTGAGGTATTTGGGGGCCGTGGCGGCCATGTTGCGGTTCTTGTCGAAGGTCCCCTCGCGGGACAGGTGTTCAACGTGGGTCATCTGTCGGCTCCTCAGACCTGGGCTTCGCCAAGATACGCTTCGCGCACCTTGGGGTGGCCCTTGATGTTGTCGGGCGTGTCCTCGACCAGCGGTGTGCCCTGGGCCAGCACCGTGATCCGGTCGGCCAGGCTGAACACCACGTTCATGTCGTGTTCGATGATGGCCATGGTGATCCCGCGCTTGGTGCGGATTTCCTTCAGCAGCTCGATCGTGTTCTGGGTGTCGGCGCGGGCCATGCCCGCGGTCGGCTCGTCCAGCAGCAGCAACTTGGGATCCTGCACGAGGCACATCGCCATTTCCAGCCGCCGTTTGTCCCCCCGCGAGAGCGAACTGGCCAGCATCTCCACCTTGTCGGCCATCTTGACCTCGGCCAGCATCGCCCGGGCTTGTTCGATGACGGAGGTCTCGCTGGGCACGGACTCGATGGCATGCATGCGAAATGCGCCGTCACGCTTGGCGAAGACCGGGATCAGCATGTTTTCAAGCACGGTCAGGTCGCCGAATATCTCGGGTGTCTGGAACACGCGCGAAATGCCCATCTGGTTGATCTCGTGCGGTCTGCGCCCCAGCACCGATTGGCCATCGAACATGACCGAGCCACTGTCGGGGATCAACTTGCCTACCAGGCAGTTGAGCAAGGTGGACTTGCCCGCCCCGTTGGGGCCGATGATGGCGTGGACGGATTTTTCCTGGACGCTCAGGTTCACGTCGCCCAGGGCCTGCAGCCCGCCGAAGCGCTTGTTGACGCCACTGACTTCAAGGATACCCATTGGACTTTCTCCTTATTCGGCGGGTTTCGTGCCGTCGGCCTTGCCGGCCTCGGGCTGCTTGGGCTTGCGGCGGAACAGGCCCAGGAGTTTCTGGCCGCCCTGAACCAGGCCCCCTGGCAGGAAGATCACCACCAGCATGAACATGATGCCCAGCGTCAGGTGCCAGCCCTTGCCGACGAAGGGATAGACCAGCGAAACCATGATGTCCTCGAACCCGTCGGGCAGGAATGCGAACCACTCGTGCAGGATGTCCTTGTTGATCTTCGAGACGATGTTCTCGAAGTACTTGATGAAGCCCGCGCCGAGGACCGGCCCCAGAAGCGTGCCCGCGCCGCCCAGGATGGTCATGATGACGACCTCGCCGCTGGCGGTCCAGAACATGCGTTCGGGCCCCACCTGCGTGTCCATGGCCACCATGAGGCCACCGGCCAGGCCCGCGTACATGCCCGAGATGACGAAGGCCGCCAGGGTATAGGGCTTGGGGCTCAGCCCGGTGTAGTTCATGCGTTGCTGGTTGGACTTGACCGCGCGGAGCATCATCCCGAAGGGCGAGCGGAAGATGCGGATCGACAGGTAGAAGGCGATCAGCATGGCCACGGCGGCGATGTAGTAGCCCAGGTTGAAGGTGAAGGCCCAGCCCCCGAGGGCCCACTCGTGGCTGGCCCCCATCTCCATCCCGAGGAAGTTGGCACGGCCAATCTCGCCTTCGGGAACGTTGCTCAGCAGCGGGGTGTCGGTGTTCTTGATCTGCAGGCCGGTCTCGCCACCCGTCAGCGGTGTCAGTACCGAGTAGGCCAGCGCATAGGACATCTGCGCGAAAGCCAGCGTCAGGATCGAGAAGTAGATCCCCGAGCGCCGCAGCGATATGAACCCCACCAGGAGCGAGAAGGCCCCAGCCAGGATGATCGAGAAGATGATCGCCGGCACCACGTCGAGCGTGAAGAGCTTGAGCGACCAGATTGCGGCGTAGGATCCGACCCCGAGGAAGGCCGCGTGTCCGAAGGACAGGTAGCCGGTCAGCCCGAACAGTATGTTGAAACCGATGGCGAAGATCCCGAAGATCACGAAGCGCTGCATCAGGTCGGGATAGCCCGCGTTGAATTGTGCCATGCCCGAGCCTACGGGGAAGGGGTTCAGGATGAAGGGCGCCAGCATGGCCAGCCCCAGGACGACCAGGAACAGGGTCGCGTCGGTCTTTTTCAGTCCAAGCATGGCTTAGTCCTCCATCACGCCCTTGCGGCCCATGAGGCCCCGGGGACGGGTCAGCAGAATGATGATGGCAACGAGGTAGATGATGATCTGGTTGATCCCTGGAAGCTTGTCGACCATCCAGGGCATCGAGGCGAAGCTTTCCAGGATGCCCAGAAGGAAGCCCGCCGCGACCGCGCCGGGCAGCGAGCCCATGCCGCCGACGACCACCACCACGAAGCTGAGCACCAGGAAGTCCATGCCCATGTGGTAGTTCGGGGCGACGATCGGCGCGTACATCACGCCAGCCAGACCCGCCACCGCGGCGGCCAGTCCGAACATCAGGGTAAAGCGCTTGTCGATGTCGATGCCCAGCATCCCGACGGTTTCGCGGTCGGCCATCCCGGCGCGCACGACCATGCCGAAGGTGGTGAATTGCAGGAACCCGAACACCCCGGCAATGATCACGCCCGCGAAGAGGAAATAGACCAGCCGCCAGTAGGGATACATGATCGTCAACGGGTCGAAGCCGAGCCAGGTGCCGAAGTCCAGGCTGCCCGCAAAGGCCTCGGGAGCGGGCGTCTGGATCGGGTTGGCACCGAAGAAATACTTGATGATCTCCTGTAGCACGATGGCCAGAGCGAAGGTCACGAGGATCTGGTCCGCGTGCGGGCGCTTGTAGAAATGCTTGATCAGGCCGCGTTCCATGATGAAGCCGACGCCGATCATCACCGGGATGGCGAAAAGGATCGAGATCGGCACCGCCCAGTCCACGATCGTGGCCCCGGCCGCCTCGCCGAACCAGTCATAGACGTAGGGTTGGTCACGCATCAGCTGGTTGCCGAGAAAGTCTGTCTCTCCGGGCACCGCGACCTTGTGACTGGCACTCAGGATGCGTGACATGATCACGGCGCAGAACGAGCCCAGCATGAACAGCGCCCCGTGGGCGAAGTTGACGACACCCAGCGTGCCGAAGATGAGCGTGAGCCCGAGCGCGATGAGCGCATAGGCGGAGCCCTTGTCGAGCCCGTTGAGAATTTGGACGATGATCTGGTCCATGGATCCGGCTGCCTCTTTCAGGAGGGTAGGGAACCGGGGGCCCGTCAGCGCTTGCGCGAGGGGCCCCCGGTCAGTTGGGTCAGGGTCTGCGAGGGGCGCCGATCAGGCGCCGTTGTTGCAGCTGCCGAGGGTCGCGTCCGCGCCGCCCATCTGCGGGTGGTTGGGGTCGTAGGTGACCTGCTCCACCGGGGTGACCTCGACGACCTCCAGCAGGTCGAACTCGCTCTGCGGGTTCTCCTTTCCGCGCACCACCAGCACGTCCTTGAAGCACTGGTGATCCTCGGCACGGTAGAGGGTCGGGCCGTTGCCCAGGCCGTCGAATTCGTAGCCTTCGAGGGCCTCGGCCACGGCGCAGGGCGCGAAGCTGCCCGCGCGTGTGACCGCGTCGGCATAAAGCAGCGTCTGCACATAGCAGGTATGCGCCGCCTGGCTGGGCGGGAAGCCGTACTTCTCACCGAAGGAGCGCACGAACGCCTGGCTGCCCTCGTCCTGCAGCGACCAGTGCCAGTTCGTCGAGCCATAGATGCCCTTCACGTTGGCGCCCGCACCGCTGGCCATCAGGCGCGAGTAGAGCGGCACGACGATCTCGAAGTTCTTGCCGTTGGCCTGGGCGTCGCGCAGGCCGAACTGCACCGCATTGGTCAGCGAGTTGACCATGTTGCCGCCGTAGTGGTTCAGCACCAGAACGTCTGCACCGGAGTTCAGGACCGGCGCGATGTAGGAGCTGAAGTCGGTCTGTGTCAGCGGCGTTTTCACGGCGTTGACGGTTTCCCAACCCATGGCCTCGGTGGAGGAACGCACGGCCTCTTCTGTGGTGTAGCCCCAGTTGTAGTCGGCGGTCAGGTGATAGGCCTTGCGGTCGGTGCCGTAGGCATTGGCAAGCACCGGCGCCAGCGCGGCACCCGACATGTACGAGTTGAAGAAGTGGCGGAAGCCGTTGGCCTTGCGGTCCTTGCCGGTCGTGTCGTTGGAGTGCGTGAGACCGGCCATGAAGATGATGCCCGCCTCCTGGCAGAGCGCCTGAACGGCCACGGCGACGCCCGAAGAGGACCCGCCGGTGATCATCACCGCGCCGTCCTTCTCGATCATCGAACGGGCCGAGGCGCGGGCGGCGTCGGATTTGGTCTGGGTGTCGCCGGTGACGTATTCCACCTTCTTGCCAAGGATGCCCGTGCCGTCAAGCGCCTTCGACGAGAAGGTGTTCAGCATGCCGCCGTCGCCTTCACCGTTCAGGTGCTCGACCGCCAGCTCGTAGGCGCGAAGCTCGTCGGCGCCTTCGTCGGCATAGGGGCCGCTCTGCGGAACATTGAAGCCCAGCGTCACGGTATCGCCGGTCGGCGCGTTGGTGAAGCCGCTTTCCTGTGCGCGCAGATAAGTCGGCAGCGTCAACCCGGCGCCGGCGATGGCCCCGGTCTTGAGCACGCCACGGCGTGTGAAGTTCGATTTGGACATTGATATCCTCCCTTTTTGAGACGTGTCCCGGACCTCCTCGCCCGTGACACGAGACGCACGAATGCGCAGGCAGAGTATTGGGAGGGGAAGAAAACTTCTCAACAAGGCTTTCCGAAGACACATCTTTTTTGTAAAACAATAGACGCGGCGGTGCAAAAACGTGTAAAGGGATTTTCTCGCACCTGCAGAAACGCGATGAAATCGTTAACGGAATTGTCATGCCTGAACGTCAATTGACCGGAACCCGGCTGCGCAACCGCCGGATCGACCGCGGGATGAAGCAATCGGCCCTGGCCGAGGCTGTGGGCATTTCGCCTTCCTACCTCAACCTGATCGAACACAACCGCCGCAGAATCGGTGGCAAGCTGCTGTCGGACCTCGCCCGTCAACTGGCCGTGGACCCCGAAATGCTGGTCGAGGGCACGGCGAGCGCGGTGCGCCTGCCGCTGGAGGAGGCCGCCGCCGAGTTTCGCTCGGCCGCGCCCGAGGCGGACCACATCGACGAACTCGTCGCGCGCTTTCCCGGCTGGGCGGCGCTGATCGGTGCCCAGCAGGACCGCATTGCCCAGCTCGAGGCCCGCGTCCAGCGCATGACCGACCGTTTGACCCATGACCCGCAGGTGGCCAGCGCCCTGCACGAGGTGATCTCCAGCGTTACGGCGATCCGCTCGACGGCGTCGATCCTAAACGACTCCGACGATCTCGACCGGGACTGGCAGGCACGGTTCCACCGCAACCTGGACGCTGACAGCCTGCGTTTGTCCGAAAGCAGCCAGGCGCTGATGGGATACCTCGACATGAACGCAGATGCCGCCGCGCAGGTTCAGTCGCCGCTGGAGATCGCCGAGGCCGTGATGGCCGCGCGCGGCTATGCCTATCCAGAACTTGAAGAGAGCCGGGCAACCCCCGAGGATCTGAGCGCCGACCTTGCCGATCCGCGCGCCCGCCAGATCCTGCGCAACTGGCTCGCCATCTTTGCCGAGGACGCCCGGCATCTGCCGGTCGATGCCTTCGCCCCGGCCGCACGCCGGGTCGGGCACGATCCGCTGCGCCTGGCACGGCTTTTCGAACAGCCGCTCGACCGCGTCTTCCGCCGGCTGGCCGCGCTGCCCGAGGACGACGGACACCCGGTGATGGGCCTTGCGGTCTGCGACCAGGCCGGGGTCGTGGTGTTTCAGAAGCCTGTCATGGAATTCAATCTGCCGCGCTCGGCCGCGGGCTGTCCGTTCTGGCCGGTGTTCCAGGCGCTCACACAGCCGGGGCGCCCGGTGCGGCGCCGGGTGGTTCTGCCGGGGGTGGCGGGCACGGTCTTTGACTGTGCCGCCGTTTCACGGGATTTCGGTCCGCCCAGCTTCGAGGGGCCGACGCAGGTCGTGGCGACGATGCTGGTGCGCCCTGCCAGTGCGGAGGCGGGTGAGGCGCCCGGGCGCGTCGGCCCCGGCTGCCGGGTCTGCCCGGTGGAGGGCTGCAGCGCCCGGCGCCAGCCCAGTCTTCTGCAGGAGCCGGGATAGGGCCGGGACGCCTTGAGCGGCATTGGGTTTTGACGTCGCCTGGAAAGGGTGTGATAAACGAGCACTTTCCTTGGGAGGGGAAAGCACGAGGGAGGACGCCGATATGGGCCGCCGTGTCCTGTTGATCGAGGATGAGCCGAACATCATCGAGGCGATCAGCTTCATTCTTTCCAAGGATGGGTGGACTGTACACACTCATGCCGACGGCGAGACCGCGGTCGACCGCGTCCGCGAAGGCGCGCCGGATCTCCTGATCCTTGACGTGATGCTGCCCGGGCGCAGCGGCTTCGACATCCTGCGTGATCTCCGCGAAGGTGCCGGGGCCGCCGCGGACCTGCCCATTCTGATGCTGACCGCCCGAGGCCAGCAGCGCGACCGCGACATGGCCGAGCAGTTGGGCGCGACCCGCTTCATGACCAAGCCGTTTTCCAACTCCGAAGTGCTCGAGACCGTGCGGGCGCTGGCAGGACCATGACCGTCCCGCCCGCCGGGACGGAGCCGGGACGGGCCCGTGTCGAGTATCTCGAACGCGGCACCTATCGCCAGCGCCGCTACCGCGACGCCCTACGTATCCTGCCGCTCTTCGCCACCGTTCTGTTCTTCTTGCCGCTGTTCTGGCAGTGGGACGGCTTGCCGGGGGTCCGGCCGAGCATCGTCATCATCTATCTTTTCGGGCTCTGGCTGGTGCTGATCGGGCTGACGGCGCTGATCTCGTGGCTGATCCGCTTCGAAGAGCCCGAGTCCGGCAGACCCTCAGGCGCGGCGGGGGCGCCCGAGGAATGATCTCCTTCAACCTGCTCATCGTGGTCTCGCTGGTCTACGTGGCCTTTCTTTTCCTGGTGGCCTTCGCCGCGGAGCGCCGCGCCAAGCGTGACCGCGGGCAATGGCTGCGCAACCCGCTCGTCTACACGCTGTCGCTGTCGATCTACTGCACCGCCTGGACCTTCTACGGCGCGGTGGGCTACGCGGCGCGCTCCGGCTTCGAGTACCTGACCATCTACTTGGGCCCGACGATCGTCATGATCGGCTGGTGGTTGATCCTGCGCAAGCTGGTGCGCATCGGCAAGACCCAGCGGATCACCTCGGTGGCGGACCTGATCTCCTCGCGTTTCGGAAAGTCCACGGCGCTGGGCGTGCTCGTCACGGTTTTGGCCGTGGTCGGCACGACGCCCTATATCGCGCTCCAATTGCAGTCCGTCACACAGTCACTTGCGGTCTTCGCCGCCGCCCCGGGTACCGGCTGGGACGTGACGGACTTCGACGGCGCCGCGGTCTGGATCGCGATTGGCCTCGCGGTCTTCACGCTGATTTTCGGCACCCGCAACCTCGACGTGAACGAACGCCATCACGGCGTGGTCATGGCGGTGGCCGTCGAAGCGGTGGTCAAGCTTTGTGCGCTGGTCGCTGTCGGCATTTTCGTGGTCTGGGGCATGGCCGGCGGCGTAGGTGAGATGCTGCAGCGGATCGACGCGTCGGCCATCGCCGAGTGGCAGCCGGTGCCGCACCGCTGGGTCGGGTTGATCTTCCTGTCGGGGGCGGCCCTTCTGACCCTGCCGCGCATGTTCCAGGTCATGGTGGTCGAGAACGCCGACGAAAAGCACCTGGCCACCGCGAGCTGGGCCTTCCCGCTCTATGTGCTGACCATGAGCCTCTTCGTGGTGCCCATCGCCGTGACGGGCATGGACCTGTTGCCCGAGGGGTCGAACCCCGATCTCTTCGTGCTGACCGTTCCGCTGGCCACGGGCAACCAGGGGCTGGCGATCCTGTCGTTCCTTGGCGGGTTCTCCTCGGCGACTTCCATGGTGATCGTGGCGACGATCGCGCTGGCCACCATGGTGTCCAACCACATCATCGCGCCTGTCTGGCTGAGCTCGACCCAGAAGGGCGCGGCGCTTTCGGGGGACGTGCGCGGCGTCATCGTCATGTCGCGCCGGATCTCGATCGGGGTAATCCTGGCGCTTGGCTATCTCTATTTCCGGCTGTCGGGGGGCGGCGCGGCCTTGGCCTCGATCGGGCTGGTGTCCTTCGCCGGGGTCGTGCAGGTTCTTCCGGCCATGATCGCGGGCATCTTCTGGCGCGGGGCCAACCGGAACGGCGCCGGCACCGGGGTCGTGATCGGTTTTGCCATATGGGCCTGGACGCTGTTCCTGCCCAGTTTCGGGGCGGGCGCGGTGCTGAGCGAGGCCGTCATGGCCGAAGGCCCCTTCGGCTGGGGCTGGCTGCGGCCCTACGCCCTGTTCGGGATCGCCGGCCTGGACCCCGTCGTTCATACGGTGTTCTGGTCGATGTTGTTCAACACGGCCGCCGTGGTGACCCTCTCGGTGCTGACGTTTCCCAACCCGATGGAGCGGCTTCAGGGCGCGCAGTTCGTCAATGTCTTCGAGAACTCCGCAGGGGCCCGCACCTGGGCCCAGAGTGCCGCGCGCGCCGAGGATCTGCTCATCATGGCGCAGCGCATCATCGGCCATGCCGAGGCCCAGGAGATGTTCCGCCAGGAGGCCGGCGCCCAGGGGATCGACGGCTACCTGCCCGAGGTCACGCCCGAATTGATCGGTCGACTGGAGCGAATGCTGGCCGGCTCGGTCGGGGCGGCGACCGCTCATGCCATGGTGGGGCAGCTGACTGGTTCGGCCGCAGTGTCGGTCGAGGACCTGATCGCCGTCGCCGACGAGACCGCACAGATCGTGGAATATTCCAACCGGCTGGAGGCCAAGAGCGCCGAACAGGAACGCACGGCCCGCGCCCTGCGCGAGGCCAACGAGAAACTCACCGCGATCTCGATCCAGAAGGACGCATTTCTCAGCCAGATCAGCCATGAGCTGCGGACGCCGATGACCTCGATCCGCTCCTTCTCGGAGATCCTGCGCGAGGGCGAGGTCGACGCAGAGGCGCGCGCGCGCTTCGCCGGGATCATACACCAGGAATCGACCCGGTTGACCCGGCTGCTCGATGACCTGCTCGACCTGTCCTACCTGGAAAACGGACAAGTGAAGCTGGATCTTGGCCAGGGTCGCCTTGCGGATGTGCTCGACCGGGCGGTCATGGCCGCCGGCGTGTCCGGTGACAGGTTGGTGCTGCACCGTGACACCTCGCGCGAGGCCGTGCTGATCGAGACCGACCTTGAGCGGCTGACCCAGGTTTTCATCAACCTGATCGCCAACGCGGCCAAGTATTGCGACGCGGACAGGCCCGAGCTGACCATCCGGGTGCTGTCGGATAGCGAGACCTGCCAGGTGGATTTTATCGACAACGGCACCCCGCTCGAGGCCGACGCTCAGGTTCTCATCTTCGAGAAGTTCTCGCGTCTGGCGGACGAGAGCAAGGCCGGCGGGGCCGGCCTGGGCCTCGCGATCTGCCGCCAGATCATGGAGAGCCTCGGCGGCGGTATCAGCTATCTGCCGGGGCAGGGCGGCCCCGCGTTTCGCGTGACCCTGCGCCAAGGCGCCCGCATGGCCGCGCAGTAGAGCGCCCGTTAGCCGCTTGGTAACCGCGCCCGGGCTAGCCTGCGGGCGTCCGGGCAAGGCGCACCGGGCCGGAGCCGGGCAGTGACGCAGATGAGACAGGCGCAATGACAGGTCGGAACGCGGATGCCACGAGAGGGGTCAACCCGGCGCTGGCCCATATGCTGGGCGGGCCGAACAGGGCCCGGCCCGGGGGCGACGCGGGGTCAGATCTGGGGCCGGGGCGGGCTTTCCGCGTGGCGCTCCTGCGGGCCGCGGACCGGGCGATCGGCCTGTCCCTGACCGTGCTGGGGCTGGCTGACGACTGTCGCAGCCCGGACGCCCTCTTGACCGACGGCCCGGCGGGCTGGGTCCTCTTCGGCCTGACGGCCCCCGGCGAAACGGGCCTGGCGGGCCTTCTGATGCTGGATCGGGCATTGCGCAGCGCCATGATCGAGGTCCAGACAATGGGCGTCCTGATGGAGGCGGCCGAGACCGAGCGTCCCGTCACCGTGACCGACGCCGCCCTGGCCCGGCCCGTCGCGACGGGCCTCTTGCAAGAGCTTGGCCAGGCCGGTCGGCCGGAGTTCCCCGCAGGCATGGGCGACTGGACCCTGCGCCCGTTGCCGGACCTGCGCGCGGCGGAACTGATGTTGCGCGATGGCGACTACCGCCTGTGGGACGCGTCGGTTCAGATCGGCGCGACGGACCGGCAAGGCGCGCTCCGGCTCGCGCTGGCCCGGGTGCCGGTGCCGCCCGAGGTGCGCCCCGATGCGGGAGGCGCTGGCACCGACTGGAGCGAGGCCTTTCGTGCCAGCCTGGAGCTTTCTCCGGCCGAACTTGAGGCGGTGCTGGGCCGCCTGACCCTGCCGTTGTCACAGGTCGATGCCTTCGAGGCCGGCCAGGTGCTGCCACTGAGCGGGCTGACGCTGGACCATGTGCAGCTGGAAAGCGCGGGGGAACGCATGGCCCGGGTGCGGCTGGGACAGGTTTCGGGGATGCGCGCGGTCAGGTTCGACCAACCCGCCCCCGAGCTGGAGCCGCTGGGCCATCCGTCGGCGCCGGGCGCGGTTGCTGCGACCCTGCCGCCCGAGTCCCCCACGAGGCAGGACGGCGCCAGATTGCTGAGCGTGCCGGACAAGGCGGCCCTGGCCGCCCCGGCAAAACGGGAGCCAAGAAATGGCGATCCGTCCGACGCCGCCGGGAAATCGCGGTGATGATGCCGGCATGTCCTGCCCGATTGCGGCCGTTTCGCGCGGATCACCGCCCGGAGAAAGCCTTCAGCTGGGGCCGCAGCGGCGCCAGATCGTAGCCTGCCTTGCCCGTGGCCTCGAGCACCTCGTCGATGCCAAGCGCCCCGGCACGCCCGAGCGCCCAGAGCATCGAACAGCGCGTGCCTGAGGCACAATAGGCCAGCACCGGCCCCGGCGCCTCGTCGATCGCCTGCATCTGCCGGTCGATGGCTTGGGGGCCCATGGTCGGATGCGTGACCGGGTGATTGACAAAGTCAAGCCCCGCGGCGCGCGCGGCGTCTTCGATGACGGTGGCATGATGGCTGGGCGGGATTTCCGCATCGGGACGGTTGCAAATCACCCGCACATAGCCCGCCGCGGCGATGGCGGGCAGGTCAGCGGGGTCGATCTGGGGCGATACGGCGTGGTCGGGGCTGAGCGGGCGAATATCCATGCGCTGATCTAGGCCGTTGGGGGGCGCGATGTCCAGCCGTGTATGGTACGCATTAGTATCTTGAAATATGTGTGCTTTCGACATATAAATAGAACATGGACATGAGCCCCGAAAGATTGCACGCCATGGATGCCGCTGCCTGCGAGGCTGCGGATGTTCTCAAGGCACTGTCGAACCCGCAACGTCTGCGCTTGCTCTGCTCGCTTCTGGCCGGGCCGCGCAGCGTGGGCGAATTGGAACAGGCGCTGGGCGCCAGCCAGTCCTACGTGTCTGGCCAGTTGGCACGGCTGCGCTCGGAAGGCATGGTGCGGGCCGAACGCGACGGCAGGACGATTCATTATTCGCTGGCCGATACCCGCGTCGTGCCGATCATCGAACGGCTCTACGAGGTCTTCTGCCCGGCGACCTGAGTCGCCCGGTTGAACTGTTCCGACGACAGGGCTTGAAGCCGGGCGGCGTGCCGGGCCTAATGAGGGCATGATGCAGAGGCTTTTCCATGCCGGCCGGAGCGGGGGGCCATGACCCGGTACGCGCTTTTCCGGGTGCTTGACGGTATCGCCGTGCTCTCGCTGAACGCGCCGCCGGTCAATGCTCTTTGCGTGCAGTTGCGCGCGGCGCTTGCAGAGCACTTTCACCGCATCGACACCGAAGACCAGATATCGGCCGTCGTGCTGCGGGCCGAGGGCGCGCTTTTCTCGGCCGGGGCCGACATCCGTGAACTGGCCGCGGCCTGGCAGGACCCCGGGCCACGCGATCTTTGCGACCTGATCGAGGGTTGTTCGAAACCCGTGGTCGCCGCGCTGGGCGGCCAGGCGCTGGGCGGTGGGGCCGAACTGCTTCTGGCCGCGCATTACCGGGTGGCCGATGCCAGGGCGCGCATCGGGTTTGCCGAGGTCACGCTGGGGGTTCTGCCCGGTGCGGGCGGCACCCAGCGCCTGCCGCGGCTGGTCGGCCCGGAGGCGGCCCTCAAGCTGATGGTAAGCGGGCAATCCGTTGCCGCCCCCGATGCGCTGCGGCTGGGACTGCTGGATGGCCTCGTCGAGGGGGATCTGGCCACCGGCGCGGTTACCTTTGCGCGCCGGCTGGTTGCCGATGGGAAAGGCCCGCGCCCCACCCGCGCGCGGCGCGAGGGCCTGGCCGATGGCCGCGCCTACCAGGCGCAGGTGGCAAGCGCCCGTCGAGAGATCGCGGCCAGTCCGCTGTTCGCGCCGCACCTGATCGTCGATTGCGTCGAGGCGGCGTCGCTGCTGCCCTTCGATGCCGGGCAGGCCTTCGAACAGGACGCCTTCGATCGCTGCCGCACGCATCCGCAATCCATTGCCCTGCGGCACGTTTTCCTTGCCGAACGTCGTGTGGACAGCGCTCTGCTGGATCGTGAGGGCGGCACCTTCAAGCCGACCGAGCCCGAAGGCCGCGCGGTGGTGCTGCGCCTGCGCAAGGCCCTGCGCGGCGCTGCGCAGGCCCTTGTCGAGACGCTGGACATGCCCGAAGCGCGAATTGACGGGGCCATGGTCGCCCACGGGTTCCACAAGGGGGTCTTCGGTCGCCGGGATCCGGGGCCCGACAGCCCCGCGGTGATGCGCCGCCTGGTCGCGGCGCTGATTTCCGAGGGCGCCGGGCTTCTGGCCGAGGGGCACCTGAAACGGCCCTCGGACATCGACGCCTTGGCGGTGCACGGGCTGGGCTATCCACGCCGCCAGGGTGGTCCGTGCCGCGTGGCTCAGACCATGGGCCTGCTGGCCCTGCGCAACGACATGCGCACCTGGTCCGAGGACAACCTGATCTGGGAACCGCCCGAGATGCTGGACGAGGCGGTCAAGCTGGCGGCGGGGTTCGACGCGCTCTGATCCCGGTGCGCCTGTCAGGTCAACAGCACACCCAGCACCACGCAGGCCAGCCCGAGCGCCGAGAGCATGAACGCCCCGAGGTTCAGCGGCAGCGCCTTCTGGATGCGTGCGCGCAAGGCATCGTCGCTCAGACCCGCGCGGCGGGCGCGCTGCACCTTGACGATGCTGGCGATGATCCCGGCCAGCCCCACAAGCGACAGGGCGGCACCGATCCAGACGAGGGCTTGCATGATGTGCTCCGCTTTGGCTCGTCAGGGGCGTAGCGCGGTGTCGCGCTGCGTGCAAGCGCATCCCTCTTGCGGGGTTTGACGGGGCCAGCTAGTCAGGGCGCCCGAAACGACGCGCAAACGGCCAGCAGGAAGGTCCCAAGATGAGCGATACAGACGACATCACCGAGTCCCAGTACAAGATTTCCGCGGGCGAGCTGCGCCAGTTCGTCGAGCGTTACGAGCGGCTCGAAGCCGAGAAGAAGGATATCGCCGACCAGCAGAAAGAGGTGATGGCCGAAGCGAAGGGCCGGGGCTATGACACCAAGGCCATGCGCAAGCTGATCGCCCTGCGCAAGCGCGAACCCCAGGAGATCGCCGAGGAAGAGGCGGTGCTCGAGGTCTATAAGGAAGCGCTGGGGATGTGACGCCGCGCGGCGCCGGGTCGGCCGTGCCTCAGAACCGGTCCAGCAGGCGCCGCAGGTAATCCAGTTCCAGGTCGGGGCGTTGCTGGTCGGACGAGCGATCGCGCAGTTCCTGCAGCAGTTCCTCGGCCCGCCGGTAGACATCTTCGCCTTGCAGCATGCTCTCATCGCTGCCGAACTGGCCCGAATTGCCCATCTGGCGGCCCAGCGGGTCGCGGCGACCGGGTTCCGGTCGGCCTTCGGCGCGCCCCTGCTGGGTGCCCTGGCCCTGCTGCAGCTGATCCTGCTGGTTCTCGGCCAGTGCCTCGCCCAGGTTCCGCATGCCGTCGCGCAGCGCGTCCATGGCCTCGGACTGGCGGTCGATAGCCTCGGCCATGTCGCCGCCGCGCAGTGCTTCCTCGGCGCCTTCCATCGCATCCTCGGCCTGTCCAAGTGCTTCGCCTGCACGGTCGGCGGCCTCACCGCTCAGGCCCGGCAGGGCATCGCGCAACTGGTTCAGGCCTTCGCGCAGCGCATTCTGGCGATCGGCCAGCGTGCCTTCGCCGGTGGCCTCGCCACCCTGACCGCCATCGCCGGTCATGCCCTGCTGGGTGTTGTCGCCCTGGCCCATCCCCTGACCCTGCTGACCGTTCTGTCCGGGTTGGCCCGGCTGACCCTCTCCGCCCGGCTGCTGGCCCTGTTGCTGGCCTTGCTGCTGGCCGCCCTGTCGACCCTGCTGCTGGCCCTGGTTGAACTGGTCCTGCAACTGCCGGAAGGAATCGTCGTTGAGCTGTTGCTGATCGCGCAGCGTTTCTGCCAGGTCCTGCATGGATTGCTCGCCCGGGGACTGCGGGCCGCCGCCGCCTTCGCCCTGGGTAACGCGCATGTTCTCCATCATCTGGTTGAGCTGCTCCATGAGCTGCTGCGCCTCGGCCATGCGGCCTTCTTCCATCAGTTCCTGGATGCGATCCATCAGCGCGTCCAGCTCGTTCTGTGTGACCTGGCGGTTGTCCTGACCGCTATCGGGCTGGTCGGTGCCGTCCTCGGCCGGGTCGGCGTTCTCGGCCAGCATGCGCATATACTCGTCCATGGCCTCTCGCAGCTCGTTCATGAGCTGTTGGATCTCTTCGTCCGAGGCGCCGTTGCGCATGGCCTCGGCCAGGCGCTCCTGCGCCCGTTCCAGCCGGTCGCGGGCATCCGCGAGCGAGCCTTCCTCGAGCAGGACCGCGAGTTCCCAGAGCGCCTGGGTTATCTCGTCCTGCGCGGCGTCCGACAGGCCGTCCTCCATCTCGGCTTCCAGGCGCCGCAAGGTGACGCGCAGCCGCAAATAGCTGGTCTCGTTGTCGAAAAGCTCGTCAGGGCGGTAGGAGATCGCGCGCAGTACCATGGCCACGCGCGGTGCGTTGGCCTTGGCCCACAGAAGATCGCGGCGCTGTTCGATCACCGCCCTAGCGACGGGTTGAAAGAAGCGACGCCCCGGAAGGCGCATCTGTTCGGGCGTGCTGGTCCCCGACTGGCCAACCGCATCCTCGACCGTCAGGGTCAGGGTCACCGGCAGGTTGGCCCAGGGATGCCGGGAAAAGTCGTCGATCAGGCTTTCCTCGAAATCCGCGCGGTCGCCGGAAATCGGCATGGGCAGGTCCACGACCAACGGTTCGCGCGGGTCGGGGTCGATGGCCAACCCGTGGCGGCGATCGACCTCGGTCAGGTCCAGCGCGATCCGGGCCTCGCCGGCAAAGACACCGTGATCGTCAGTTGCCCGGAAGGGCTGTGCCATCTCGCCCGAGGCCTCGATGTCCACCGGCCCCGTAAGTGCCACCTCTGGCGCCGCGTCGGACACCATGGTGACGTCCCAGGTGCCGCCTCCCTCGCCCTTGATCTCCAGCGACCCGGACTGCGTCACCTCGAAGCTCTGCTGGACCCCGGTGTCCGCAGGCACCTCGTCCGACCGGCCCGAGACGGTTTCCGAGACCGACAATTCCCCGACGTCGCCGTAAAGGCGCAAGGTGATCAGTGCCCCTTCGGCCGCGCGGATCGTCCGCCCCTCGAGATCAGCGAGGTAGAGCGTCGGCTTGCCGGTATAGGCGGGCGGCTCGACCCAGCCTTCCCAGGCCGGGCCAGTGGCCAGCTGCCCGGCGTCGCCGAGCCGGGTTTCAACAACGCTGCCTACCCGCAGCAGAGAGCCGAACAGAAGCGCCACGACGAAAACCAGCAGCGCGATGTACCGCAGACCGTAGGGATCGGCCCGCGACAGGCGCAGGTTCGGCTCCACCGCCCGGGCGGCCCGTGTCTGTTCGGACATGCGTTGCATGTGGACCCGCCAGACCGTTTCGGAGGCTGAATCGCCCGCGCCGATCGCCTGGTCGTCTTCCAGCGCCGCGATGGGGCGCCCCGGCAGACGGGCATCCACCCGCGCGATGGCGTCATCCCTGTGCGGTGCGCGGAACCGCCGCAGCCCGCGCCACAGCGCCCAAACCAGCGCCAGCACGCCCAGTACGGCAAATCCCAGGACCGCCTCGGGTCGTGCCCGGTCCTGCCAGCCCATGATCAGCGGCGCCAGGCCCAGCAACAGCATCGTCCAGGCCGGCCAGAAGGCACGCGCCATCCGTTCAGCCCAAAGACCGGCGAGGGTCAGGGCGATTGGCATTTTCAGATGCCGTGGGGTCTGATCTGCGCGGATGGAAACCTCGCCTTTCGTTCAGGCCGCGCGGCGCGCGCGCTACAACCAATCAGGGATGGTATCTCGATTCAGCATCTCGTCAAAGGTCGGGCGCCGGCGGATAACCGCGAATTGATCACCCTCCACCAGGACCTCGGGGATCAGGGGTCGCGAATTGTATTCGCTGGCCATGACCGCACCATAGGCCCCGGCGGACCGAAAGGCGATCAGGTCGCCCTCGGCCAGGCTGGGCAGCATCCGCCCCTTGGCGAAGGTGTCGCCGCTCTCGCAGACGGGGCCGACGATGTCATAAGGGGTCATCACCGCGCCCGCGGCTGCTTCGCGCACCGTGACGATGTCGTGCCAGGCGTCATACATGGCCGGGCGGATCAGGTCGTTCATCGCCGCGTCGGCGATCAGGAATTCACGCCCTTCGCCGTGCTTGACGTAGGTCACCCCGGCCACCAGCAGGCCCGCGTTTCCGGCGATCAGGCGCCCCGGCTCGATCTCGATCTCGCAGCCCAGGTGGCCCACGACCTCGCGCAGCATCCGGCCGTATTCCACCGGCAGGGGCGGCGCGTCGTTCGAACGCTCGTAGGGAATGCCAAGGCCCCCGCCCAGGTCCAGCCGGCGGATGTCATGGCCATCGGCGCGCAGCGCCTCGGTCAGTTCCACCACCTTCTGATAGGCCAGTCGGAACGGCTCCAGCTCGGTCAGCTGGCTGCCGATATGCACGTCGATCCCCACGGCCTCCAGCCCCGGCAGGGTGGCGATCTCGGCATAGACCTCGCGGGCCCGGGCCAGCGGGATGCCGAACTTGTTCTCGGCCTTGCCGGTCGAAATCTTCTCGTGCGTCTTCGCATCCACGTCCGGGTTGACCCGAACCGTCACGGGCGCGATCACGCCCATCGACGCCGCCACCTCGGACAGGGCCCGCATTTCCGGCTCGCTTTCGACATTGAACTGGCGAATGCCGCCCTCCAGCGCCAGGCGCATCTCCTCGCGGGTCTTGCCGACCCCGGAAAAGACGATCCGCTCGCCGGGCACACCGGCCGCCCGGGCGCGCCGGTATTCCCCGCCCGAGACGACATCCATCCCGGCGCCCGCATCACCCAGCAGCTTGATCACGGCCAGGTTGCTCAGCGCCTTCATCGCGAAACAAACGAGATGATCGGTGCCCGCCAGCGCCTCGTCGAACAGACGGTAGTGCCGCAGCAACGTGGCGCTGGAATAGACATAGAACGGGGTGCCGACCGCCGCGGCGATCTCGCAAACGGCGACATCCTCGGCATGAAGCGCGCCGTCGCGATACAGGAAATGGTCCATCCCGGGTCCCCTCGAAATTCTCACGCGGGTCTAGCAGGTCTGGCGCCAACGCCAAGGCTTCTTTGGGTTGGAAATACCGCCGCAGAGCCTCTCAGCCCGTGCTGGGTTGCACCGGCTGGTCACGCCCCCAGCGCAGGAAGATGTAGAGCGGCAACCCGCAGGACACCCCGATGCAGAATGTCGCGGGAATGGCGACCAACCCGGCCCAGTGCCGTTTCGTCACGCTCTCCCAGATCACCCAGATCGTCAGGGCCACCGCGGCAATGGTCAGGTCCCAGACCAGCCCCGAGGTCGCTGCATTGGCGTGCCAGGCGTCCACCATGGACATGAGCGACCAGCCGTTCTCCCGAAACCACGAGATGAAATACCACATCGGATGCACGGTGCCCCAGATGGCCAGCGCAAGGAAGAGCCAACGCATCACAGCGACAGCCCGACCGACAGGATACCGTTCGTGGCACCGAGGTTGGCGTTGGTGCTTACGCCTGCGTTGCCGACAGACACACCGGCCCCGGCGGTCGGTTTCACGGGCGGGGCGTCGGCGCCGCAGGCGGCTGCCCCCACAAGGGCGATCAGCGCAAGGGCCTGTTTCATGACAGCGCCTCCTTCCAGCGGGCGATCTGGTCGCGGACACGGTCGGGTGCCGTGCCCCCGTATGACATGCGGCTGCGCACGGAATTGTCCACGCCCAGCACGTCGAAAATTGCCGCGGTAATGCCGTCGTGACAGTTCTGCATGACGTCCAGCGGCAGGTCGGGCAGGTCGCAGCCCCGCGACTCCGCTTCGGCCACCAGCGCGCCGGTGACGTGATGCGCTTCGCGGAAGGGCAGGCCCAACTCGCGCACCAGCCAGTCGGCCAGGTCCGTGGCGGTCGAGAATCCGGTGGCGGCGGCCGCGCGCAGGTTCTCGGGCCGGGCGGTCATGTCCGCCACCATTCCGGCCATGGCCGCAAGGCCAAGCATCAGGGTGTCGGCGGCATCGAAGACCTGTTCCTTGTCCTCCTGCATGTCCTTGGAATAGGCCAAGGGCAGCCCTTTCATGACCGTCATAAGCGCCACGTTGGCCCCGAAGATGCGCCCGACCTTGGCGCGCAGCAGTTCGGCGGCATCCGGGTTGCGCTTCTGCGGCATGATCGAACTGCCCGTGGACCACTTGTCGGACATCGCGACGAAACGGAACTGGGCACTCGACCAGATTACCAGCTCCTCGGCCAGGCGCGACAGGTGCACCGCACAGATCGACGCGGCCGAAAGGAATTCGAGCGCGAAATCCCGCGCCGAGACCGCGTCGAGCGAATTGGCCATGGGGGCGTCGAAACCCAGCGCCTCGGCCGTCATCTCCCGGTCGATGTCAAAGGGTGTGCCGGCCAGCGCCGCGGCGCCGAGGGGCGATTCGTTCATGCGCCTGCGCGCATCGACAAAGCGGGCCCGGTCGCGCGAGAACATCTCGACATAGGCCATCATGTGGTGGCCCCAGGTCACCGGCTGTGCCGTCTGCAGGTGGGTAAAGCCCGGCATGACCCAATCCGCCCCCTGTTCGGCCTGGTCCAGCAGCGCGCGCATCAGCCCGGTCAACGCCTCCTGCGCGGCATCGCACTGGTCCCGCACCCAGAGCCGGAAATCGACCGCCACCTGGTCGTTGCGGCTGCGCCCGGTATGCAGACGGCCCGCCGGATCGCCGATCAGCTCTTTCAGGCGGGCCTCAACGTTCATATGGATGTCTTCCAGTGCGGTGGAAAATGCGAAATTTCCGTCCTCGATCTCTGACAAGACCGTGAGCAGCCCTTCCCGGATCGCCTCGGCGTCCTTTCCTGTAATGATACCCCGGGCCGCCAACATGGCCGCGTGCGCACGAGACCCGTCGATGTCCTGTTTTGCCAACCGCCTGTCAAAGTCGATCGAGGCGTTGATCGCCTCCATGATCGCATCCGGACCGCTTCCAAAGCGTCCGCCCCACATTGCATTCGATCCTGGTTTGTCCGACATGGGTCCCCGCATTCCAAAGGTGATGACATGAGAAAAGCACTCATCCTGACAGCCGCAGCCGCCGTCGGCCTTTCGGCAGGGCTATACTTGGCCTTGAGCGACAGGGAAAGCCCCGCGCCCACCGCCGCGGCGATGGATTTCACCGCTCTGGAAGAGATGCGCGCGGGCGACATGACCAAGCTGCAATTCGGCGAGGCCCCCGGATCGTCGGTCGCCTTCACCTCCGAAGCGGGCGATGACATGACTCTGGCGGCCTACGAGGGCAAATTCGCTCTGGTCAATTTCTGGGCGACCTGGTGCGCGCCCTGCCGCAAGGAAATGCCGCAACTGGCGGAATTGCAGGATGAATTCGGCGGCGCGAACTTCGAGGTTGTCACCATCGCCACGGGCCGCAACCCGCGGCCGGCGATGGAGGCGTTCTTCCGGGAGATCGGCGTCGCCAACCTGCCGCTGCACAGTGACACCAGCAGCGCGCTGGCGCGCGACATGGGCGTTCTGGGCCTGCCGGTGACCTTGATCCTCGATCCTGCGGGCCGCGAAATCGCCCGTTTGCAGGGCGACGCGGATTGGGCCAGCGAAGAGGCCAAGGCGATCATCGCGGCCCTCGTGGCGGGGTAGGGCGGCGCCCTCAGGGCGCGATGAAGTTGACGCCGGGCATCCGCGCGATGGCCTGGCAGTCCTCTTCGTAGGTCTGCGTCAGGAACTGCACGGTCTCGTCAGTCCAGCCGGGCAGGTCGATCTCGTCCTCGATGGCCTCGTCCAGAGCGTGCCGTTCAAGAAAGGCCGAGATGATCCGCCGCTTCTGGACCTCGGTCTGGGGCGGGTGGGTCTTGAGGTAGGCGACGAAGCGTTTCATCCCGTCCTCGCTCATGATCGTGGACAGCAGGTCGAAGCCGCCCTGGATCCGCGTGAGCGGGTCCACCCCCGAGATTTCGCGGATCAGCTGCGCCCAGATCAGCGGCGTGTCCTCGTTGCACCAGACCGTGAGCGAGGCGCGCGGAACCAGCTCGCGGATCTTGGCTACAAGCTCGGACCAGCGGATGTCGGCCGGTGCCAGCCCGTGCATGAAGTCGTTGAAATCATCGTCTGAAATCGCGTTGAAGACCGCCGGTAACCAGGTCGCCGGGTTGCGCAGACCGAGGAATATCTCGATCTCGTCGCTGTGAAAGATCGCGTCCAGCCCGGTGAATTTCTCGTCCCCCAGCCGGTAGAGGCGTCCCTTGTCGAAGATGCGGCGATGCACGCACATGAACTGATCATTGGACATCACAAGGCGGTTGCATTCTTCCTCGTCGACGATGGCGTCGAGCAGGATCTCGCGGGTATCTGGGGCGGGTGGCTGCCCGCCGAGTCCCTGGATCGTCTCGCGCAGCAGCCGGCGATACTTGCTGGGGCCGGGCACCTTCACGCCCTGGGACGCGAAAGCATCGGCGTTGCGCAGCAGGGACTTCAGGAGCCGATCCTCGTCGGTGCAATTTGCCCCGATATGATAGACGATCTGCATCCCGGTTCCTGCCCGTCTTCGTGTCTTCCGTCGCGCCGCACCATAGGGTGCTATTTCGGGCGCGAAAACCATATTCCGTGCAATTCGCCAAGTGCCGTGGCACCCGGCCCTGCCCGAGGCTTGCGCCACGCCCGGACCCGCGCTAGAGACAGCGCGGCGCCCCTATAGCTCAGCTGGTAGAGCAACTGATTTGTAATCAGTGGGTCGGGAGTTCGAGTCTCTCTGGGGGCACCAATGAAACTAATCATTTAAGACACACGATGCAAACAGGCTTTGAACTCTGCCTTCCACCCGCCT
>NZ_DATFIP010000021.1:0-3734 GCF_035270045.1 Salibaculum sp. | reverse complement strand
CCGTCACGTCCCGACCCGGCGCATATCGTCACCGAGACCGAGCTGCGGCAGCACCGGGAACAGTCCGAGCGGCTGATCGCAACCGCGCGATCCGGGTTGCAGGAACTGTTCCGGCAAGTGGCGGGGCAGAACTATGTCCTGCTGCTGGCCGATGCGACGGGGGTCTGCGTCGATTTCTTCGGCGACACGCGATTTGAAGATCAGCTGCGTGACGCGGGGCTGTACCTGGGGTCGAATTGGACCGAAGACCTGGCGGGGACCTGTGGTGTCGGGTCATGCATCGTGACCGGGGAGGCGATCACGATCCATCAGAGTGACCATTTCGGGCTGGCGCATACGCCGCTGTCCTGCACCGCGGCCCCGATCCACGACACCAAGGGCGAGCTGGTCGCGGTTCTTGATATCTCATTGCTGCGCTCGCCGTCACCGAAGTCATCGCAGAACCTGGCGATGGGATTGGTGACAGATTCTGTGCGGCGGGTGGAGATGGCGAATTTGATGGCCATGACCCGACGGGACTGGGTGTTGCGGGTGTCGACCAGCCCGGAATTCCTGGAGGTCGACCCGGAAGCGGCCCTGGCGCTCGACGGATCGGGGCGGATCCTTGGCATGACGTCAGGCGCACGGCGCGTGCTCGACCCCGAGGGCGGCGGCAGTCTGATCGGTGCGCGGATCGACGATTTCATGGACCTGACGGTGGACGACCTGCCGGATTTGATGCGCGGGCGACCAAGCGAGGAGCGGGTGCTGCGCATGAAGGATGGTCGCGGCTTGTTCGGGCATGCAATTTCGCCACAAAAACCGCTCCGAAGCCGGGTCATTCGCCCGCGTGACGCCGCATTGGAGGGCGCGCTTGGCAGTCTCGCGGGGGCGGACCCCGTGCTGGAAGACGTGCTCGGCAAAGCGGCGCGGTTGGCTCCGACGCCGATCCCGCTCCTGATCTCGGGGGAGACGGGGACCGGAAAAGAAAAGATGGCGCGTGCGATTCATGTCTCGGGGTCGATGGGCCGCGTTTTCCACACCCTGCGTTGCGCCACGGCCGGGGATCTTGCCGCGCTGACACAGGCCGAGCCGGGAACATTGTTCCTGCGCGGGGTCGAGGACCTCGATGCGCAGATGCAGGCCAGTCTGCTGGCGCTTCTCGATACGGCATCCCATCTGCGCGTCGTGGCTTCCTGCCGCACTGCCCCCGGCCTTTTGGCCGAAACGATGCGCCCGGATCTCTATCACCGGCTGGCGGGCGCGGTGCTGAGCTTGCCACCGCTGCGGCATCGGACCGATATGGACTGGCTGATCGACCGGCTGCTGCGGCGGCGCTGCAATGATGATCTGCGTCTCTCGCTCACGGCCAGAGCCGAGTTGAAATCACGGGCATGGGCCGGCAATATCCGCGAGCTGGAGTCGGCGCTGGACGTGGCCATCGCCCTCTGCGAAGGGCGGGTCATCGACCTGCCGGACCTGCCATTGGCGCAGGAGCGCCAGGCCGCCACGGACTATTCGCGGCACGAAGACCTCGAAACGCTGATGGCGGCCTGCGGCTGGAATATGGCTCAGGCGGCGCGGCGGCTCGGGGTGAACCGCTCGACCGTGCTGCGGCGCCTGCGCAAGGCACGGCTGACGCCACCGGAGTAGGGGCCCCGCGCCGTTTCAACATGTTGCGCAGATGTTGCGCGCGCAACGCGCCGGGCTCTTGAAGCGGCGATTGACCTGTCTCGGTCACGATTGGCATTGCCTGAACCGCTCTTCCCTTGCCAGCCTCCCAGTCGGAGGAAATTCGAACCAACACAGGCTCGAACCAACACAGGGAGGAGCAGATGCTCGACACGACACTTGCTGACCAAACGCAAGCGATACTCGATGAATTCGGGTCCGCGCTCGAAAAGGGCGACATTTCCGCGGCATGTGACATGTTCCAGGACGAATGTTACTGGCGCGACCTCGTCACGTTCACCTGGAACCTCAAGACGGTGGAGGGCAAGGACGAGATCGCCGACATGCTGTCCCACCAGCTTGACAAGACGGCCCCCACTGGCTGGACCCTCGCCGAGGGGGAGGTGCCGACCCAAGAGGACGGTGTCACCACCGCCTGGATCGAGTTCGAAACAGCGGTGGCGCGGGGCTACGGCCTGATGCGGCTCAAGGGTGACAAGATCTGGACCCTGCTGACGACGATGGTGGAACTGAAGGGCCACGAGGAACCCGCGGGGTTCAACCGACCTCTGGGCGCCAAGCACGGGGCCGAGAAGAACCGTGAGAGCTGGCAAGAAGAGCGTGACCGCGAGGCCGCCGAGTTGGGGTACAAGACGCAGCCCTATTGCCTGATCATCGGCGGCGGGCAAGGCGGGATCGCCATGGGCGCGCGCCTGCGGCAGTTGGGCGTGCCGACGATCATTGTCGAGCGCAACGACCGCCCCGGAGACAGCTGGCGCAACCGATACAAGTCGCTCTGCCTGCATGACCCGGTCTGGTATGATCACCTGCCCTATATCAAGTTCCCCGAGAATTGGCCCGTCTTCGCGCCGAAGGACAAGATCGGCGATTGGCTGGAGATGTACACCAAGGTCATGGAGCTGAACTACTGGACAAACACCACGGCCAAGAGCGCGGAATTCGACGAGGAAACGCAAGAATGGACCGTCGTGGTGGACCGCGATGGCGAGGAGGTGGTCCTGAAGCCCAGGCAACTGGTCATGGCCACCGGCATGTCGGGCAAGAAGCGGATGCCGGACTTCCCCGGCATGGACAGCTTCAAGGGGACACAACAGCATTCCTCCGAGCACGCGGGTCCGGACCGCTGGGCGGGCAAGAAGGTGGTTGTCGTGGGATCGAACAACTCGGCCCACGACATCTGTGCCGCGCTTTGGGAGAACGACGCCGACGTGACCATGGTGCAGCGGTCCTCGACACATATCGTGCGGTCGGACTCGCTGATGGAGATCGGCCTTGGCGCGCTCTATTCCGAAGAGGCGGTGCGCGCCGGCGTGACGACCGAAAAGGCGGACCTTATCTTTGCCTCGCTGCCCTATCGCATTCTGCACGAGTTTCAGATCCCGGCCTACGAACAGATGAAGGAGCGCGACAAGGCGTTCTACGAGGGGCTCGAAAAGGCGGGCTTCTGGCTTGACTGGGGCGATGACGGCTCGGGCCTGTTCATGAAGTACCTCAGGCGCGGATCAGGCTACTACATCGACGTCGGCGCCAGCCAGTTGATCATCGACGGCAAGGTGAAGCTGAAGCGCGGACAGGTGACAAAGCTCGATGAAACAGGTGTGATCCTCGACGATGGCACGCATCTGGACGCAGACCTGGTGGTCTATGCCACCGGCTACAACTCCATGAACGGGTGGGTCGCCGACCTGATGGGCCAGGGCAAGGCCGACCAGCTTGGCAAGTGCTGGGGCCTCGGGTCGGACACGACGAAAGACCCCGGCCCGTGGGAAGGCGAGCAGCGCAACATGTGGAAGCCAACGCAGGTGCCGAACTTGTGGATGCATGGCGGCAACCTGCACCAGTCGCGACACTACTCGCAATTCCTGTCACTGCAGATCAAGGCGCGGATGGAAGGTATTGAAACCCCGGTTTACGGGTTGCAGGACGTCCATCACCTGGGGTGAGACGGACATGTGAACAGCCCCCGGCATTTACGTGCCGGGGACCCGTTTGATCTGCGTGCAAGGCCTCATAACATGGCCTCAGCGGGGCAGGTCAGGGCCACTTGGAACTTGCGACGATGC
>NZ_DATFIP010000020.1:0-5078 GCF_035270045.1 Salibaculum sp. | reverse complement strand
GGAGTCCGCCCAAAATCGACCAAACCGCCGCTCAGGCGGCCCAAACGGTGCAAAAATCGCTGGAAACGGAGCCTGCCCGGCCCCAAACCGCCCTCAAGCGGTAATGTCGGCGCAGCCGAAGGCGTTGTTCAGACGTTCCTTACCCAGATCTAATTGGCTTTGAGGTTCTTAGCTTGAAGTGGAGTCAAACTATTAAGGAGTTAGTTCAATCTCGATCAGATAAAAGTTCGCGTTTGTGGTCATTCGAAGTGAAAAAACTTGTCAACAGATCTAATGTACGTGAAGTCTTTTTTCAAGCTTTGAGTAACTCAGCTTGGGCAAACTATGCTTTTTTGGTTGCAGCCGAAATCTCAGGTAAAGGGACTCTGGATGAGCTTCGTATGCTTTCTAGCCAGCACGGAGTGGGTTTGATCCAGATTTCTACAACACAAGACTCGGAAAGCGCGATCCTAATCCAAGCGGATGAACGAGCCGAGGTCGACTGGACAGCGGCTGATCGTTTGTCAGTTGAAAACTCAGATGCGGAAAACATCTTTCGGCAGGTTCGCGTTTACCATCAAGCAGGCGAACTAAACATAGAGTTTTGGAAAAATTAGTGATTGCTTTGCCGATTTTTTACTACAATGTCTGTGCGTGGCGCGCGTCGGCTTTGGTGCGGCGGGCTGCGCCCTTGACTCCGCACCGGAGGCACCGCTCAAACCGCGCATCGCCATCCCGCGGTCTGGCCCTCGCGCGGATTTCTCGCACAAGGCCTTCGCCCTAGTCCTGTATCCCCTCCAGATAGGCCACCAGGTCCGCCACCGGGCGGCTGGTCATCATGGGCTGGCCGGTTTCGACCCGGATCGCGGTGTCGTCGCCCTCGAAGAACGGGCCGTAGACCGGCATGGGGCTGCCGTGGCTGACCAGCGGGTCGCGTCCGTCGATGCGCCGGGCCACGCGGGCCGTCGGAAAGACCCCGTCGTTGCCTGCCGCCAGCGCCGTCAGGTCGGGCGGTTGCAGGATCAGCGCGGCGGCCATGGGGCCGTCGCCCGTCGCCTCCGCCCCGTGGCAGGTGGCACAGTGCTGTTGGTAGAGCCGCGCGCCCTCGTCGGCGTCCTGCGCGGCCAACGGCGAGGCCAGCAGCCCCATCACCACGGGCAGTTTCCAAGCAAGGCGCATCCGGTCCTCCTATTCCTGTATGGTTTCGAGGTAGGTCGCCAGCGCCAGCAACTTGGCGGGCACGGGCGTGCCGATCCCGTCCTCCTCGACGATCACGGTGGGGCCGAGGTCAAGCACGCCGAACTCGGGCATGGCCGCTGAAAAGGCGTGGCTGCGGTCGTAGCCGTCGATCACCGACATGACCTCGTCGCGCGGAAAGATCCCGCCGTTGCGCGCGCTCAGGGTGGTCAGGTCCGGGGGGATCGTGAAAAGCTGCACACCGAAGTCCCCCGCCCCGCGCCCGTCGGCCCCGTGGCAGGCGGCGCAGTCGGCCTCGTAGGCGGCCCGGCCGGCCTCGACGCTGGTGTCGGGCTCCGCCGCCACGCAGGCGCCCAGCGCCAATGGCATGAAATACAGGGCTTTTCTCATATGGTTTCCCTTCTGCTCGTCCAGACAGGCTGACCCGTCCGGACCGCCCGCGCCTTGATCCATGTCAGGAATAGCCTAAGGTCGCGCCATGCGTGTTGTCACCCTCTGTCTGCTGTGTCTGGCCGCTTGCGGGCGCCCCCTGAGCGAGGGCGAGACCCGGCTGGTGGGCGAGGTCATGGGCCCGACGCTGGACCGCTCGGAGGTGCGCTTTGTCGAGGCCGGTTTCATCGGCACGACCACCCGGACCTACCCGGCCCGCCCGCGCACCACCTGCCGCGAAAAGATCGCCCCGCCGCCCGCGGGCCCGACCTTCAAGGCGCGCACGGCCGGCGCGGTGCTGTTCACCCATGTTCTGACCAGTCCCGACTGGACGCTGCCGGATTACCTGCCAGACTATCCAGAGGCCATGAACCTGCCCGCGGCCATGTTCCTGGCCCACGAGATGACCCATGTCTGGCAATGGCAGAACCGCGGTATAACCGGCTATCATCCTTTGCGCGGGGCGGCCGAACATTCAGGCGGCACCGATCCCTACCTTTTCGACCCGGCGGACCGGACGCCGTTCCTTGAGCTGGGCTATGAACAGCAAGCCTCCCTGGTCGAGGAATACGTCTGCTGCCGCACGCTCGACCCGGGCGGCGCGCGGACCGGGCGCATCTGGGAACGGCTGCGCGCGGTGATGCCCGTGGAACCGCCCGGGCAAGCGCCCTGGCCCATCGCCGTCTCCGGCGTCCACCCCGACACCGCCCTCAAGGGTATTTGCGGCTAGTGCAGGGTCAGGTCAGAGATGCGGGCACGCACGGCGCTGTCGGTGTCGTCACTGTCGGCCGAGACGGCCAGTCCCACCAGCGCGCCCGGCTGCCCGCCGAAGGCTGCGGCATAGTCACGGGCCAGGTCCACGCTTTCGGAATGCCGTCCCGTGCCCGCCTGGCGCAGCGCCACCGTGACCTGCTGGCCGGGCGCATAGGGCGAGGCCAGGATCTCGCCCCGGTCATGGTTGCCGCCCCAGGCGTATTGCAGGATGCGCACGGCATCGTTGCGTTGCAGGCGCAGCAGGCCGGCCCCTTGCAAGCGCGCGGCCTGGTCGCGGGGCAGGAACACGAAGTAGATCGAGATGTTGCGGTCATCCCCGCCCTTGCGCGCGAGGTCGGTGGCCGGGACAGAGCGATCCACGGTCCAGGACCAGTCGGCGCCGCGCGCGCCCCAGTCCGCGCGGTCCAGCGGTTTCCAAGTGAGCGAGACCGCGCCGTCCGAGACGATGCCGAGCGAAGCGCCATGGCTGTAGTCGTTGGCACTGAACAGCGACAGCCGCTGGTGGTTCCACCCCTCGGCCAACGAGACGGGTCCGGCAGCGGCCGCACTGGCGGCGAGGACGATCGGCAGTACAAGACGCAAGGAACGCATGGGGGACACCTTTCAGACTGTTTGACGCGATCCTAGGCAGGCACGCGGCACGCTCAACGCAAGTTCCGCGGCCTCACGCCATTGTCAGCCGGGCGTGACCACCCGCCCGCTGTCCAGCTTCACCGTACGGTCCATGCGCGCGGCCAGGGCATGGTTATGGGTGGCGATCAATGCGGCCAGCCCGGTGTCGCGCACCAGCTCCATCAGCGCCGCGAAGACCCGGTCAGAGGTTTCGGGGTCGAGGTTGCCGGTGGGCTCGTCGGCCAGCAGCAGGCGCGGTTGGTTGGCCAACGCCCGGCAGAAGGCGACGCGCTGCTGTTCTCCGCCCGACAACGCGGCAGGACGGTGATCCGCGCGCGCGGCGATGCCCACCCGGCCCAGCAGGTCGCGGGCGCGGGCCTCTGCCGCGCGCTGACTGGACCCGTTGGCCAGTTGCGGCAGCACTATGTTTTCCAGTGCCGTGAACTCGGGCAGCAGGTGGTGAAACTGGTAGATGAAGCCCACGTCGTTACGGCGGATCCCGGTGCGGCGACGGTCGCCCAGGCCGGTCATGTCCTCGCCGCCGATCTTGACGGTGCCGGTGTCGGGCGTATCCAGCAAGCCGGCGATATGCAGCAGCGTGGATTTGCCCGCCCCCGAGGGCGCGACGAGGGCCACGACCTCGCCCGGTTTCACGGACAGGTCCACGCCGCGCAGGACGTTGATCTCGTTCGGTCGCCCGTGGTTGTAGCCCTTCTCGATCCCGATCAGGTCGAGTGCCTCACTCATAGCGCAGAGCCTCCACCGGGTTCATGCGCGCCGCACGGCGGGCGGGGAAGATGGTAACGATCCACGACAGCGCCAGCGACAGGGCGCTCGCCTTGATCACGTCGACAAGGCGCAACTGCGCCGGCAGGTCGTAGATGCCCCGGATCGACGGGTCCCAGACGCCACCCCCCGCGACGTAGTTCACCGCCGAAAAGATCGGGTCGATGTAGATCGCGAAGAGACAGCCAAGCACGATGCCCAGCGCCGTGCCGATGGTGCCGATCCCCGCTCCGCATATGAAAAAGACCCGCAGGACCGACCCCTCGGTCAGGCCCATTGTGCGCAGGATGCCGATGTCACGCCCCTTGTTCTTGACCAGCATGATCAGCCCCGAAATGATATTCATGGACGCGATCAGAACGAGGATCGACAGGATCACGAACATGACATTGTCCTCGACCGTCAGCGCCCGCAGGAAGCTGCCCGCGCTGTCGCGCCACGTCCAGACAAGGTATCCGTCACCGGCCGCGGCGCGGATAGCGGGCAGGAAGGTATCCACGCGGTCGGGGTCCTCGACCATGACCTCGATCTCGTCGGCGACGCCATCCTTGTTGAAAAAGGTCTGCGCCTCACGCATCGGCAGGTAGACGCGGGTACGGTCTATGTCCCAACGCCCGGCGGTAAAGACATAAGTGACTTCGTAGGCATTCACGCGGGGACTGGTACCGAAAGCGGTCTTCTGGCCATCGGGACTTATGATGCGGATGCGGTCGCCCACCGCCGCGCCCAGCTCGCGCGCCACGCCCGAGCCGATGGCGATGCCCTCGCCAAAGCGGTCGATATCGCCCGACGCCTCTTGCGGGTTGGCGATGCGGGGAATGGTCCGCAGGTCCCCTGGCGCGATGCCGTAGACCTGGACCCCGGTGTTGCTGGCACGGTTGCTGGCCATGACCTGGCCGCGCACGAGCGGCGCTGCACGTATAACGCCGGGAATCTCGCCTAGGGTCCTTGCCAGGGCGTCGTAATCCGCGATCCGGCGGTCCACGGCGCCGTCCGCAGTCACGCTGCCCTGCTCATAGACTGTCACGTGGGCATTGGCGCCAACGATGGTGTCCACGAATTCCGTGCGGAACCCGGCCCGCACCGCCAGTGTGGCGATCAGGGCAAAGACCGCGAGGGTGATCCCCACAAGGCTGATCCAGGTCATGGTCGAGACACCGCCCTCGGCGCGCTTGGCCCGGATATAGCGCCATGCGATCATCCATTCGAAGCGGGAAAACGGTGCGGTCGAGCCTGCCATGCGCGGGGGCCTTCTGCTGGGGTCGCCGCAACCTGCGGGCAAAGCGGTGTGCGGTCAAGCG
>NZ_DATFIP010000019.1:0-132036 GCF_035270045.1 Salibaculum sp. | reverse complement strand
ATCCATCCCGGTCTTTCAGGCCGTGGATTTCCGTGTCGTGAGCGGGGCCAACCTCGGCGATGCGTTGTCCTTCGCCGCCGAACTCGACCTTGACGACGTCTATGAGCTGACACCGCAGGCACGCCCGGCGCGGCTGTCGCTGGTCATGCATGGCACCGGCCCCTTCACCATCGGGGCCGAATCGGAAATCGGCCTGCCCGGCGCGCATGTCCATCTCGATTGCGCGCTCACGCTGATGTCGGCGACCGGCGGGACCACCGACGTGCTCGTCTTCGTCGAGGTGGACGACGCAGGCCATGTCGCCGACATCTACGCCATGCCTCTGGCACAGATCGCGCCGCGCACCGGCTATGCGCTGGTCGGCGTCGACCGGGACGGCGCGCTGCGCAAATTCGCGCAATCGGCCTGCGTCTCCTTCACCCGGGGCACCCATATCACCATGGCCAAAGGCGAGCAGAAACCGGTCGAGGATCTGCGCCCCGGCGACATGGTGCTGACCCGTGACGACGGCCCCCGCCCGGTGCGCTGGGTCGGCCATTCGACGGCCCGCGCCGTAGGCGATTTCGCCCCCGTCCGGATCACCGCCGGGGCCCTGCACAATGAAAACGACCTGCTGGTCAGCCCCGATCACCGGCTCTTCATCTACCAGCGGTCCGATGCGCTCGGGGCCGGGCGGCACGAGGTACTGGTCCGCGCCCGCCACCTGGTGAACGGCGATACCGTCCGCCGCGAAACCGGCGGCTTCGTCGATTACTACCAGATCCTGTTCGACGCCCATCAGATCATCTATGCCGAAGGCATCGCCGCCGAGACCCTGCTGGTCGATCCCCGCACCCGCGCGGCCCTGCCCGCCGAACTCGAGGAAAAGCTGCTGGCCGAGGCCGCCGCCCACGGCAACAGCTCCCATCTGCAATTCGAGGTCGGCCGCGCCCTGCTCGACCACCCCGACGCCGCCGACCTGCTGAAACGCGCCTCGACACGGTAGGACGCACGGCGCCGACCCGCCGAAATCCGCGAGTCTGTCCACCGACGCGATACAGACAGCCCCAATCCACCCTTCGCTTGCGCCGCTCACGTCCCCCCTCTATATGGCGGGCCATGTTGGACACCCGCACAAATCGCCCCGATCTGCCCGCCGAGATTGCCCGGCGGCGCACCTTCGCCATCATCTCCCACCCAGATGCCGGCAAGACCACGCTGACGGAAAAATTCCTGCTCTACGGCGGGGCCATCCAGATGGCCGGACAGGTCCGCGCCAAGGGCGAGGCGCGACGCACACGCTCGGACTACATGCAGATGGAAAAGGACCGGGGCATTTCCGTCTCGGCCTCGGCCATGTCCTTCGATTACAAGGATTTCCGCTACAACCTAGTGGACACGCCGGGCCACTCGGACTTTTCCGAGGACACGTATCGCACGCTGACGGCAGTGGACGCGGCCGTCATGGTGATCGACGGGGCCAAGGGCGTGGAAAGCCAGACCCGAAAGCTCTTCGAGGTCTGTCGGTTGCGCGACCTGCCGATCCTGACCTTCTGCAACAAGATGGACCGCGAAAGCCGCGAAACCTTCGAGATCGTGGACGAGATCCAGGAAAACCTGGCCATAGACGTGACCCCCGCCAGCTGGCCCATCGGCATGGGACGCGATTTCATCGGCTGCTACGACCTGCTGCGCGACCGGCTGGAACTGATGGACCGGGCCGACCGCAACAAGGTGGCCGAGAGCATCCAGATCAACGGGCTGGACGATCCGAAACTGGCCGAGCATGTTCCCGCCCACCTGCTGGAGCCCTTCCTTGAAGAGGTCGAAATGGCCCGCGAACTCCTACCGCCGCTGGACGCCCAGGCGGTGCTGGACGGGACAATGACGCCGATCTGGTTCGGCTCGGCGATCAATTCCTTCGGTGTCAAGGAACTGATGGAGGGCATCGGCGACTTCGGCCCCGAACCCCAGCCCACCAGCGCCACACCGCGCCAGATCGCACCGGAGGAGCCCAGTGTCACCGGCTTCGTCTTCAAGGTTCAGGCCAACATGGACGCCAAGCACCGCGACCGGGTCGCGTTCGTGCGGCTGTCCTCGGGGCACTTCAAGCGCGGCATGAAACTGACCCATGTGCGCACCAAGAAACCGATGGCAATCTCCAACCCTGTGCTGTTCCTGGCCAGCGACCGGGAACTGGCCGAGGAGGCCTGGGCAGGCGATATCATGGGCATCCCCAATCACGGACAGCTGCGGATCGGTGACACCCTGACCGAGGGCGAAGCGCTCAAGGTCACCGGCATTCCGTCCTTCGCGCCCGAGCTGCTGCAGGGGGTCCGCGCGGGCGACCCCATGAAGGCCAAACACCTGGAAAAGGCGCTGTTCCAGTTCGCCGAGGAAGGCGCCGCCAAGGTCTTCAAGCCGATGATCGGCGCGGGCTACATCGTCGGCGTGGTGGGCGCGCTGCAGTTCGAGGTGCTGGGCAGCCGGATCGAGACGGAATACGGGTTGCCCGTGCGCTTCGAGCCGTCGCAGTTCACGTCCGCGCGCTGGGTCCACGGCCCAAACGATGCCGTGGACAGGTTCGCCCAGGCGAACAAGCAACACATCAGTTACGACAACGACGGCGACGTCGTCTACATGACCCGCCTGCAATGGGACATCGACCGCGTCGAACGGGACTACCCCGACATCACCCTGTCGGCGACCAAGGAAATGATGGTTTGATGCCCCCGCCCCAATGCCGGTGGCTTGGGGCGGAGATCGGGATCAGGCGATCCGGGCCTCCATGGTGATCTCGCAATCGAGCAATTGCGAAATCGGGCAGCCGCTCTCGGCGGCTTTCGCGGCCTTCATGATCGTGTCCTCGTCGCCCGCGGCCTTGATGGTCACATCCAGGTGCGCCTTTACGACCCTGGGGCCGTCATCCATCGACAAATGAATGGTCGACGTCGCGTTGATGTCGTCGGGCACGATGTTGCTTTCGCCGAGGATATTGGACAGCGCCATCGCGAAACAGGCCGAGTGGGCCGCGCCGATCAGTTCTTCGGGGTTGCTGCCGGGCACGTCCTCGAACCGGGTGCCGAACCCGTAGGGCAGATCCTTGATTGCCCCGCTTTGCGTGTTGACCGTGCCCTTGCCGTCCTGCAATCCGCCGGTCCAGACCGCGCTGCCGTGTTTGCGTATCATGATGAATCTCCTTTCCTGGTCCGTGGTCCCATCCCCGTCACCTAGAACGCAAGCCCCGGCCGTCGATTTCCTTGACCTTTGCCGCCCGGCGGCGTATGCGAACGCTATAAAGACGCCACGGCAATCCGGCCGGGCGGGCCGCGTGCGTATCTGCGGCCGTCTCCAACGCCGCGACCACGCGAAAGGCTTGATTTGACGAAATTCTCCGACCTGAAACTCGATGCCAAGGTTCTCAAGGCAATCGAGGAAACCGGCTACGAAACTCCCACCCCCATCCAGGCGGGGGCGATTCCCCCCGCGCTCGAAGGGCGCGACGTCCTGGGCATCGCCCAGACCGGCACCGGCAAGACCGCCGGCTTTACCCTGCCGATGATCACCATGCTCAAGCGTGGACGTGCGCGGGCACGGATGCCCCGCAGCCTGGTGCTGTGCCCCACGCGCGAACTGGCCACCCAGGTGGCCGAGAATTTCGACACCTACGCCAAGCACACCAAGCTGACCAAGGCGTTGCTCATCGGCGGCGTCAGCTTCAAGGAACAGGACCAGCGGATCGACAAGGGTGTGGACGTCCTGATCGCCACGCCGGGTCGCCTGCTGGACCACTTCGAGCGCGGCAAGCTGATCCTGTCCGACGTCAAGGTCATGGTGGTGGACGAGGCCGACCGGATGCTCGACATGGGCTTCATACCGGACATCGAGAGGATCTTCGGCCTGACGCCCTTTACCCGCCAGACGCTGTTCTTCAGCGCCACGATGGCAAGCGAGATCGAGCGGATCACCAACACCTTCCTGTCGAACCCCGCCCGGATCGAGGTGGCCCGGCAGGCCACCGCCTCCGAGACCATCGAACAGGGCGTGGTGATGTTCAAGGGCTCGCGCCGGGACCGCGCCGACAGCGAGAAACGCAAGCTTCTGCGCGCCCTGATCGACGCCGAGGGGCCAGCTTGCAGCAATGCCATCATCTTCTGCAACCGAAAGACGGATGTGGACGCGGTCGCAAAGTCGCTCAAGAAATACGGCTATGACGCGGCCCCTATCCACGGCGACCTTGAACAGTCCCAGCGGACGCGGACGCTCGACGACTTTCGCGAAGGGTCGATCCGCCTTCTGGTAGCCTCGGACGTGGCCGCCCGCGGCCTGGACATTCCCGCCGTCAGCCATGTCTTCAACTTCGACGTGCCCAGCCATGCCGAGGACTACGTCCACCGCATCGGACGGACGGGGCGCGCAGGGCGCTCGGGAAAGGCCGTGATGATCTGCGGCCCGCGCGACGACAAGTATTTCGAGGCGGTCGAGAAGCTTCTGGAAAAGGACATCCCGCGGCTGGAAAACCCGCTTTCAGACGGTGCGCCCGCGCCCGAAGCCGCCGAAGAGACCCCGGCGGAAAAGCCCAAGCGCAGCCGCACGCTATCGCGCAAGAAGGCCGACCCGGCCGCGGCCGAAGAGCCCAGGCCCGAAGCGCCCAAGTCAGAGGCCAAGCCGGACGCGCCCTCCGAGGCCAAGCCCGCGCCAAGGCCCGAAAAGAAGCCCGACAGCCGCGCCCGGCGTGGCCGCGGCGGACGTGATCAACGGGACGAGGCCGTCGTCGGCATGGGCGACGACGCCCCCGAGTTCATCATCAAGAGCTTCGACGAACGCCGCGCCGGGTAGGATGGAAATTCCAGAATTTCCATCCCGCCGCGGCTTTTTCCGGCTTGCGCGCCGCTCTAGCTCAGGCGGCTGACCACCACCGTCACTTCCGGTTTCTTGCCGATCTCGTTTTCGGTCGTGCGCCGTGTGACCGTGCGCAGGTCCTTTTCCAGCACCGCGTCATCGCGCAGCACCTTTGCATCCGCCCGTTGCAACCAACTGCCAAGCGCGCTTTCCAGCGTCTCGGCCAGGTCGGCGCCGTTGCGGCCCATCTCGGGCAGGCCCATCAAATCGCACCATGGATCACCCAGCGGCTCGCTTTGCTCGTCGATGACAAGCGTCACCGTCACATGGCCGTTGAGCGCCATGCGGATACGGTCACGGACGATCCCGTCGAACTGGCCCACTTGGGCGCGGCCGTCGAGATAGACGCGGCCGGTCTCGAAGAACTCGACGGGCTTGCCAACGGCAAGATCGACCATGGTGCCATTGACGGCCAGAACCCCCGGATAACCGCCCTCGCCCGCCAGCTTGACCTGTTCGCGCAAGTGGCGGTGCTCCCCGTGCATGGGGATCACCAGCTCGGGATGGCAGATCTCGTGCATGGCCTTCAGGTCGGGCCGGTTGGCATGGCCTGAAACATGGTAACGATCGGCGCTGTCGTCGATCACGTCCACGCCCATTTCCGAGAACTGGTTCATGATGCGGATCACGCCGCGTTCGTTGCCGGGAATGGTCTTGGACGAGAACAGGAAGGTGTCGCCCTCCTTCATGCGCAATCCCATGTATTTGCCGTTCGCCAATTGGGCACTTGCGGCGCGACGCTCGCCCTGGCTGCCAGTGACCAACAGCAGCAGGTTCTCGCGCGGAATATCCTTGGCCTCTTCGGGGCTGACGACACTGGGGAAGTCGTCGAGGATGCCGGTCTCGACCGCCGCCTCGATCATGCGCCGCATGGCCCGGCCCAGGAGGCAGACTGACCGGCCCGCCGCCACGCCGGCCTGCGCGATCGTGCGCACCCGGCTGATGTTGGAGGCAAAGGTCGTGGCCACCACCATGCCCGGCTGCTCGGTCATCAGCTTTTCGATCTCGGGGCCGACGCTGGCCTCGGACCGGCCAGCGTGGTGCGAGAAGACATTGGTGCTGTCGCAAATCAGCGCCTTGACGCCCGGCTCGGCCACCTGTGCCCAAAGCGCACGGTCAAAGGGTTCACCGACGCCGGGGGTCTCGTCGATCTTGAAATCGCCGGTATGGACCAGACGGCCCTTGGGCGTATCGATCACCAGCCCCGAGCTTTCGGGGATGGAATGGCTGATCGGAACGAATCCCAGCGTGAAGGGCCCCGCCGTGATGCTGTCCTCGGGCCAGGCACCGACCGTCCGCACCGTGGATTCCGAGTAGCCGTGTTCGGACATCTTGCGCCGGGCGATATTGGCGGTAAAGGCGCGGGCATGGATCGGGGCGCCCAGCTTTTCCCAGTAGTGGCCCACGGCGCCCACGTGGTCTTCGTGGGCATGCGTGATGAAGATACCCTCGATCCGGTCCTTGCGTGCCTCCAGCCAGGAGATGTCGGGGAAGATCAGGTCCACCCCCGGCGTCGTGTCCATGTCCGGGAAGGTCACGCCCAGGTCGACCACGATCAGGCGTTCCTTGCCCTCGGGGCCGTAGCCGTAGACGTAGCAATTCATCCCGATCTCCCCCGCGCCGCCGAGGGGGAGGTAAATCAATCTGTCGCTGCTCATTGTCAGGTGTGTTCCTTGTTGTGGCGATGGATGACCGTCAGACCGTGCATGGTCAGGTCGTCCTCGACCGTGTCAAATAGCGCCTCGCCGGTACTGAACAACGGGGCGAGGCCGCCCGTTCCGATGACTTTCATGGGGCGGTCATACGCGCCCTTGATGCGGTTGCAGATGCCGTCCACCAGGCCGACATAGCCCCAGAAGACCCCAGATTGCATGCAATCCACCGTATTGGTGCCTATGACATGGGCCGGCTTGGTCACATCCACGTGCGGCAGCGCCGCGGCGGCGCTGTGCAGCGCCTCCAGCGACAGGTTCACGCCGGGCGCGATCACACCGCCGACATAGGCACCGTCCTGCGCCACGACATCGAAGGTGGTCGCGGTGCCGAAATCCACCACGATGAGGTCGCCGCCGTGCCGGTCATGGGCTCCGGCGGCGTTGACCAGCCGGTCGGGACCGACCGAGGTGCCGGCGTCGACACGCGGCGGGACCGGCGGCTGGCAGTCAGGCTTGCCCACGACCAGCGGGCGGCAGCCGAAGAAACGATCGGCAAAGACGCGCAGGTTGAAGACGACGCGCGGCACCGTCGAGGATATGATGACATCCGAGATATCCGGCTTGATCCGGTAGTGGTTCAGCAGGGTCGAGAACCAGGTGAAATAGGCATCCGCCGTGCGCGCATGATGCGTGCTCGTGCGCAGAGTGCACAGGAATTCCTCGCCATCCCAGAGCGCGAAGACCGTGTTGGTATTGCCGCAATCGATACAGAGAAGCATCGGGGTTTCGCCTTTCAAAAGAACACGTCCGCGGCCGCGATCCGCCGGGCGCCCTTGGCTGTGGTAAGCACTAGATATCCGTTTTCATCAACGGTTTCAAAGGTGCCGATGACCTCTTCACCGGGCAGGCGCGCGGTAATGACCTGGCCCTGCCGGGCGGCGTTGCGCAACCAGGCCTCGCGGATGGGGGCAAAGCCGTAGGTCGTGAAGTCATGCTCCCATCCGGCATAAGCGCGCGCCAGCAAGCCGAGGAACTCGAGGTCACTGATGCTGACCCCGGTCTCCGCGTGGACGGAAACCGGCGATACCGCGCCGGGGTCCAGACTGCCGGCATCGGGCACCGCGAACAGGTTGACGCCCACCCCGATGGCCAGGCCGGCGATTTGGCCCCGCAGCATGACGGTTTCCAGCAGGATACCTGCCAGCTTGCCCTCCGACATAAGCACGTCGTTGGGCCATTTCAGCGCCAACAGATCGGTCCGCCCGGTGGCCGATCCGAGCGCGTCGCGCAGGGCCAGAGCCATGACGAAGGACCGCAACGCCGCCTCGCCCGCCGGACGGTCCAGCCTCATCACGTATGTCGCGGCGAAATTGCCCTGCGGATTGGCCCAGGCACGGCCCCGACGCCCGCGGGCCGCGGTCTGTTCATGGGCCAGGATCCAGGTCGGCGCCGGCAACCCGGCAAAGCGCCGGGCGGCCTCGGACAGGGTGCTGTCAGTGCGGGGCAGGACGATGCGCCCGACCCCCTCGGGCCAGCTACCCTGCAAGGGCAAGCGCGGCCGCTTGTGCGATCGGTTCCACCCCGAAGAGGTTAACGATCCCCACCAGCATGACCACCGCCGAGGCCATGAGCAGGGACCAGAGCACCGGCGAGGCGTTGCGGTCGAGCGCATCTTCGGTCGGCTTGCCGAAATACATGTAATAGACGATGCGCAGGTAGTAGAAGGCGCCGATGACCGAGGCCAGGACACCCAGGACAGCCAACCAGGCAAGGCCGCCGTCCACCGCGGCACGCAGCACGTAGAGCTTGCCGAAGAAGCCCAGCATCGGGGGCACGCCCGCAAGGCTGAACAACAGCACCAGCATGGCCAGCGCCTTGCCCGGCTCGGCCCTGGAATACATGTTCAGAGCCGCGATGTTGGTGACCGGCCGGCCATCCTTTTCCATGGACAGGATGAAGGCGAAGGTACCAATGTTCATGGCGATGTAGATGGTCATGTAGATCAACATCGCCTGCACACCGAAGGCCGTGCCAGCCGCAAGGCCCATCAGCGCAAAGCCCATGTGCGCGATCGAGGAATAGGCCATGAGCCGCTTGATGTCCGTCTGGCCGATGGCCGCGATGCCGCCCAGGAACATCGACGCCACAGCGAGGAAGGCCACGATCTGCTGCCAGTCGCCGATGGTGCCGCCAAAGGCATCATGCACCACGCGGGCAAAGAGGGCCATCGCCGCCATCTTGGGCGCGGTGGCGAACAAGGCGGTGACCGGCGTCGGGGCCCCTTCGTAGACATCCGGCGTCCACATGTGAAAGGGCGCCGCCGAGACCTTGAAGGCGAAGCCCGCGATCAGGAACGCCAGCCCGAAGAGCAGCCCCAGCGAGACGCCGTCCGAGGTGGCCTCGATAATGCCCGAGAACAGCGTCGTGCCCGCGTAGCCATAGGTCAGCGAGGCACCGTAAAGCAGCAAGCCCGAGGACAGCGCGCCAAGCACGAAGTACTTCAGGCCCGCCTCGGTGGATTTCGCACTGTCGCGCCGGATCGAGGCGACGACGTAGAGCGCCAGCGATTGCAGCTCCAGCCCCATGTAGAGCACCATGAGATCGCCCGCCGACACCATGACCATCATGCCGACCACGGCCAGCGCGATGAGGATGGGGTACTCGAACCGCAGCAGGTCGCGCCGGGCCATGTAATTCTCGCCCATGACGAGGACCGCCGCTGCCGAGGCCAGGATCACGACCTTGGCGAACCGCGCATAGGCATCATCGACGATCATGCCGCCGAAGGCCGTGTCCGTGCCCTGCCACGCGAACCCGATCCAGAGCGCCAGTGCCAGGAACAGCGCCGCGGTGGTCCAGGTCAGCAGGCCGGCCATCTTGTCCTTGCTGGTATAGACAGCCAGCAGCAGCGCCCCCATGGAATAGACCGCCAGGATGATTTCGGGAAGGATGGTGTTCAGATCGGCAGAGATCATCGCTCGATTTCCTTAGTGCTGGGCCATCATGGTGACGGGCTCGAACGCCGCTTGCGCGGTCGTGACCTGACCCACCAGCGCCTCGACCGAGGGGCCGATAATGTCGGTGACAAGGCTGGGATAGACGCCCAGCAGAAGGGTCATGACCACGAGCGGCGCGAAGATCCAGCGCTCGCGGGGGGTCATGTCGGTGATGGATTTCAGGCTTTCCTTGATCAGGTCGCCCATGACCACCCGGCGATAGAGCCAGAGCGCATAGGCCGCCGAAAGGATCACGCCAGTGGTGGCCACGGCGGCGACCCAGGTGTTGGCCTTGAACACGCCCATCAGGGTCAGGAATTCCCCGATGAAGCCACTGGTCCCCGGCAGGCCGACGTTGGCCATGGTGAACAGCATGAAGATCAGCGCATAGGCCGGCATCCGGTTCACGAGGCCGCCGTAGGCGTCGATGTCGCGGGTGTGCATCCGGTCATAGATGACGCCCACGCACAGGAAAAGCGCCCCCGAGATGAAGCCGTGCGACAGCATCTGGAAGATCGCGCCGTCGATGCCCTGTTGGTTCACCGCGAAGATTCCCATGGTGACATAGCCCATGTGCGCCACAGAACTGTAGGCGATCAGCTTTTTCATGTCCTCCTGCACCAGCGCGACGAGCGAGGTGTAGACGATTGCGATGGCTGACAGCCACAGCACAAGGTCGCCCATGACCTCGGTGCCCACGGGGAACATCGGCAACGAAAAGCGCAGGAAACCGTAACCGCCCATCTTGAGCAGGATCGCGGCCAGAACCACGGACCCCGCGGTCGGGGCCTGCACGTGGGCATCGGGCAGCCAGGTATGGACCGGCCACATCGGCATCTTGACCGCGAAACTCGCGAAGAAGGCCAGCCAGAGCAGCGTCTGCAACCCGCCTATGACATGCACGCCCATGACCGTGATGGTCTCGGTGCCGAAGGGATAGGTCAGCAGCGTCTCGATGTCCGTGGTGCCGGACTGGTAGAACATCGTGACCATGGCCACCAGCATCAGCACCGAGCCGAGAAAGGTATAGAGAAAGAACTTGAAGGCCGCGTAGATGCGCTCCTTGCCGCCCCAGATGCCGATGATCAGGAACATCGGGATGAGGCCGGCTTCGAAGAACATGTAGAACAGCACCAGGTCCAGCGCCATGAAGACGCCCAGCATGAGCGTTTCCAGAAGCAGGAAGGCGATCATGTATTCCTTGACCCGGTGGGTCACGTTCCAGCAGGCCGCGATGGTGATCGGCATCAGGAAGGTGGTCAGCATCACGAAAAGCACGCTGATCCCGTCCACGCCCATCTTGTATTGCAGCCCCAGCAGCCAGTCACGTTCCTCGACGAACTGGAAGCCGGTGTCGTTCGGGTTGAACCCGAACAGGATGAACAGAGAGACCACGAAGGTCATCACGGTGGCGGCCATGGCCACCCACTTGGCGTTGCGCTGCGCCGCCTCGTCCTCGCCGCGCAGGAAGATGGCCAGGATCACCGCCGCGATGGTCGGGATGAAAGTCGTGATTGTCAGAAGGTTGCCCATTACTCGACCCCCCCGGTGATCGTGACGTAGGTGAGGATCAGCACAATCCCGATCACCATGGCGAATGCGTAGGTAAAGACGTAGCCCGACTGCCAACGCCCCGCGAGCCGGGTGAAGAAGGGCACAACGCCCAGCGCCAGCCCGTTGATCCCGCCGTCGATGACATTGCCGTCGCCACGCTTCCACAGGAAGCGGCCGATGATCCGGGCCGGGCGCACGAAGACGAGGTCGTAAAGCTCGTCGAAATACCACTTGTTGAGAAGAAACTCGTAAAGCGGGCGCTGGTTCTCGGCCAGTTTCGCGGGCAGGTCGGGGCGCCGGATATACATCTGGTAGGCCGTTCCCAGGCCGATCAACATGGCGATGAAGGGCGCCAGCTTGACCCAGGTCGGCACGTAATGCGCCTCGTGCAGCACGGTATTCTCCGGCGCGATGTAGATGCCGGCCTCCCCCGGCGCGCTTTCCATGACGTAATGCAGTTCCGAAGCCTTGGGGCTGCGTTCGGCCACGGCCTCGACCAGCTCGGCGGTCGGTTCGCCGTATTCGCCGCCGAAGAACTTGACCACCTCGTTGGTCTTGCCGAAGAAACTGGAATACCAGATCGCGCCGGCGAAGATGGCGCCGATGGCCAGCACCCCCAACGGGATCAGCATGACATTGGGGCTTTCATGGGCGTGGTCGTGCGTGTGCTTGTTGCCGCGCGGTTTACCCCAGAAGGTCATGAACATCAGCCGCCAGCTGTAGAAGCTGGTGAACAGCGCGGCCACGACGAGAAGCCAGAAGGCGTAGCCGCCCGCGCTGCCGACGTAGGCGCTCTCGATCACCGCATCCTTGGAGGCGAAGCCCGCGAACCCGATCCAGCCGGTCAGCGGGATGCCGACACCCGTGATGGCCAGCGTACCGATCAGCATCGCCCAAAAGGTCTTGGGCATCTTGTGGCGCAGTCCGCCGTAATGGCGCATGTCCTGTTCGTGGTGCATCCCGTGGATGACCGACCCCGCGCCCAGGAACAGCATCGCCTTGAAGAAGGCGTGGGTCAGCAAATGAAACATGGCGACCGAGTAGACGCCCACGCCCGCGGCCACGAACATGTAACCCAGCTGGCTACAGGTGGAATAGGCGATGACCCGCTTGATGTCGTTCTGGACCAGGCCGACCGTCGCGGCGAAGAATGCGGTGCTTGCGCCAAGAAAGACGATGAAGGCCTGCGCGTCGGGCGCGAATTCGTAGATCGGCGACATGCGGCAGACCAGGAAAACGCCCGCCGTGACCATGGTCGCTGCATGGATCAGGGCCGAGACCGGGGTCGGCCCTTCCATCGCGTCGGGCAACCAGGTGTGCAGGATCAACTGCGCCGATTTGCCCATGGCCCCGATGAACAGCAGCACGCCGATCAGGTTGGCAGCGTTCCATTCGGCCCACAGGAAGGAAATCCGGGTCTCGGCCAGTTCGGGGGCCGCGGCGAAGACATCGTCCAGCTTGATCGAGTCGACCAGGTAAAAGATCGCGAATATCCCCAGCGCAAAGCCGAAGTCGCCCACCCGGTTGACGACAAACGCCTTGATGGCCGCGGCATTGGCGGTCGGCTTGCGATAGTAGAACCCGATCAGCAGGTAGGAGGCGACGCCCACGCCTTCCCAGCCGAAGAACATCTGCACAAGGTTGTCGGCTGTCACCAGCATCAGCATGGCAAAGGTGAAGAACGACAGGTAGGCGAAGAAGCGCGCCTTGTAATGCTCGCCCTCGCGGAAATTCTCGTCATGGGCCATGTAACCGAAGGAATACAGATGCACCAACGCCGAGACGGTCGTGATGACGATCAGCATGATCGTGGTCAGCCGGTCCATGCGGATGCCCCATGAGGTGTCCAGCGTCCCCGACTGGATCCAGCGCAGGATCTCCACGTGCTCGGTCGTGCCGTCGAAGGTCAGGAAGACGATCCAGGACAGCAGCGCCGACAGGAACAGAAGCCCCGTGGCCACCCACTGGGCGGCCTGTTCGCCGATCATCTTCCAGCCGAAGCCCGCGATGATGGCCCCGACAAGCGGCGCGAAGAGGAGAATGGTTTCCATGTCGCCTTAGCCTTTCATCACGTTGACGTCTTCGACGTCGATGGTGCCCCGGTTGCGGAAGAAGCAGACCAGGATGGCCAGCCCGATCGCGGCCTCGGCGGCAGCGACGGTCAGCACGAACAGGGTGAAGACCTGCCCGACCATGTCCTGAAGGAAGCTGGAGAAGGCCACGAAGTTGATGTTCACCGCCAGCAGCATCAGTTCGATGCTCATCAGCAGGATGATTACGTTCTTGCGGTTCAGGAACAGCCCGAAGATGCCGATCACGAAAAGCGCCGCGGCGACCGAAAGATAGTGTTCGAGTCCGATCATGGTTACAGCCCCTGCCCCGGTTTGACGTCTTTCAGTTCCATTGCCTTGGCCGGATCGCGATACATCTGGGCCAGGATGTCCTGGCGCTTGACGTGGCTGCGATGGCGCAGGGTCAGGACGATGGCCCCGATCATGGCGACCAGCAGGATCAGACCGGCCAGCTGGAACAGGATGAAGTAGGTATCGTAGAGCAGCAGCCCCAGCCCGGCGGTGTTCTGGACACCCCCCTCGACCGGCGCCGCCAGGCGGCCCGTCGCCCCCTCGTCGAAGCCCCAGGCGCCAAAGGCGATGGCAAGCTGCATCAGCAGGATCACCCCGATGACCAGCGCCAGCGGCATGTATTTCGCCATCTGGGCCTTGAGTTCGGAGAAATCGATGTCCAGCATCATGACCACGAAGAGGAACAGCACCGCGACCGCGCCGACGTAGACGATCATCAGAAGCATCGCGATGAACTCTGCCCCCAGCAGCACGAAAAGCCCTGCCGAGGACAGGAAGGCGAGGATCAGCCAAAGGACCGAATGCACGGGGTTGCGGCTGATGACGGTCATCAGCCCGCCCACCAGCGTCGTGGTCGCAAAGGCATAGAATGCCATAACCATGGGTGTCATGTGTCACCGTCCTTTTCCATCACGTCCGAGGCGATCTCCATCGCCTTGGTCATTGCCGGAATGCCGCCGAACATGCCCGCCAGGGCGATGGTCTCGGCCACTTCCTGTTGCGTGGCGCCCGCCTCGATCGCGTGGCGCACGGTCAGCCTGATCTGCGCCTCGGCCTGCGCGCCCATGATGGTCAGCCCCTGCAGCGTCAGCAGAAGGCGCGTTTTCGAGTCCAGACCCTCGGGGTTCACCCCCTTGCCCATCGTCGCCTCCATCAGGTCGCGCGGCATGGTGGGGAACATGTCCTCGAAACCCTTGGGCGTGAAGGATTCCAGCGCGGGATTGAGCGCCCTGGCCCAATCCTGCCCCGCCTTCATCATGGCGTCGAAGGGGGTGTCGGTACTCATCTGTAGGGGGCGTCCAGTTCGAGATTGCGGGCAATCTCGGCTTCCCAGCGGTCGCCGTTGGCCAGCAGTTTTTCCTTGTCGTAGTAAAGTTCCTCGCGGGTTTCGGTCGAGAACTCGAAATTCGGTCCCTCGACGATGGCATCCACCGGGCAGGCTTCTTCGCAGAAACCGCAGTAGATGCACTTGGTCATGTCGATGTCGTAGCGCGTGGTCCGGCGGCTGCCGTCCTCGCGCGGCTCGGCGTCGATGGTGATGGCCTGGGCCGGGCAGATCGCCTCGCACAGCTTGCAGGCGATACAGCGTTCCTCGCCGTTGGGGTAGCGGCGCAACGCGTGTTCACCGCGAAAGCGCGGCGACAGTGGCCCCTTTTCATGCGGGTAATTGATCGTCGCCTTGGGCGCGAAGAAATAGCGCAGCCCCAGCCGGAACCCCTTGAGAAAATCCGTCAGCAGGAAGTATTTCGCGGCGCGCGTGTAGTCCATCGTCGTCATGTCAGCCCCCCATCGCGTAGCGGGCCCAGAAGGACCCCAGGATTTCGAACTTGGCCAGGAAGGCCACCAGCACCACCCAGCCCAGGCTGAACGGCAGGAAGACCTTCCAGCCCAGCCGCATCAGCTGGTCGTAGCGGTAGCGCGGCGTGATCGCCTTCACCATGGCGAAGATGAAGAAGAAGAAGGCCATTTTGAGCAGCAGCCAGAAAATCCCGTCGGGCAGCCCCGGGATGGGCGACAGCCAGCCGCCGAAGAACAGCAGCGAGACCAGCGCACACATCAGCACCACCGACATCAGCTCGCCGATCATGAACAGCAGGAAGGGCGTCGAGGAGTATTCCGTCTGGTAGCCCGCAACAAGCTCCGATTCGGCCTCCGGAAGGTCGAAGGGCGGGCGGTTGGTCTCGGCCAGCGCCGAGATGAAAAACAGGAAGACCATCGGGAAATGCGGCAGCCAGTACCAGTTGAAGATGCCCCAGGCCCCGTCCTGCGCGGCCACGATATCGCCGAAGTTGAGCGAGCCGGTGGACAGGATCACCCCGACGATGATCAGGCCGATCGAGACCTCGTAAGAGATCATCTGCGCCGCCGAGCGCAGCGAACCGAGGAAGGGATACTTCGAGTTCGAGGCCCAGCCGCCCATGATCACGCCGTAGACCTCGAGCGTGGAAACGGCAAAGACGTAAAGGATGGCAACATTGATGTCGGCCAGGACCCAGCGGTCGTTGAAGGGGATAACCGCCCAGGCGATCACGGCCAGCACGAAGGTCATCATCGGCGCCATGAGGAAGACGAACTTGTCCGCCCCGGCCGGGATCACAACCTCCTTGAAGATGTACTTGAGGAAGTCGGCAAAGCTCTGAAGCAGGCCGAAGGCGCCCACCACGTTGGGCCCCCGGCGCATCATGACCGCGGCCCAGATCTTGCGGTCGGCCAGCAGCAGGAAAGCCAGCGCCGTCAGCAGTGGCACAAGCACCAGCAGGCACTGGCCCAGCACCAACAGCACGATCCCCAGGTTTGTGGTAGTGAAGAACTCGACCATGGATGTCCCCTCAGACCGTCGGGATGCCGTTTCGCGCGCAGTCGGCGACGGCAACCTCGGCGTCAATCGTTCTCAGCCCGTCGGGCAGCGACGGGGAAATGGTATAGACCGCATCCCCCGTCCAGAGCCTGCCGTCCTGTTCGATCTGCGTGCGGACATGGCGGGCAAAGCCGTATCCGCGGATCAATGCGTATTGCGCCGCGGCGCATTCGGCGTATTTGGCGACCTGTTCGCCGCTCTCGGGGTTCTCGACGCGCACATGGAAATTCACCAGGTCACCGTCCAGCAGGCGTGTCTCGACGCCAGCATACCCGAGGGTGCCGGTTTGGGCCGTCCCCTCGCAGCCGGCCAGCGCCGCCATCGCCGCTATGAGCCCCGCGCGCTTCATGCCCCTACTCCGCCGCCATGGGGGCGTCCGCCCGTGCCTTGGCCTCGTGCGAGAGCTGCGCCATAAGCTCGCTGGCCCGCGCGATCGGATTCGTCAGGTAGAAATCCTTGATCGCGTTGCGGAAATCGGCCTCGCCCAGGGCGCCGGGTTCGAGCGGCGTCCAGGCGTTATCCGGCACTTCGTCGACCTCTTGCAGGTGCGGCACGTCGGCCACGAGCGCCTGCCGCAACTGAGGCAGCGAATCCCAGGGCTGTGTCGCGCCAACCTCGGCCGAGAGCGCCCGCAGGATCGCCCAGTTTTCCTTGGCCTCGCCCGGGGCGAACCCGGCGCGCAGGGCAAGTTGGGGGCGCCCCTCGGTGTTCACGAAGAGGCCCTGTTCCTCGGTGTAGGCGGCCCCGGGCAGGATCACGTCGGCGCGGTGGGCGCCGCGGTCGCCATGGCTGCCTTGGTAGATCACGAAGGCCCCCTGGGCGATATCCACCTCGTCCGACCCGAGGTTGTAGACCACGTCGGCCCCCTCGATATCGGCCATTCCACCATCGGCGACGGCACCGACGTCCATCGCGCCGACGCGCCCGGCGGCGGTATGCAGGACCAGCAACCCGGAGTCAGTGTCCTCTGCCAGCTTCATGGCGGCGGCCAGCACGGCCGCGCCATCGGCCTCGCGCAGAGCGCCCTGGCCGACGATCACGAGACTCGGCGCCTCTTTCACCGCACCATGATCCCTGTCCAGCAGGCTTTCCAGCGCAGCGCGGCCCGTGCCCACGTGCGCATAATCGTAGGTCAGGTCCGCGGCTTCGCCGACCAGGCCGACCTCGGCCCCGTTGAGCCAGGCCTTTCGGATACGGGCGTTGAGCACAGGCATCTCGTCGCTCGGGTTCGTCCCGATCAACTGGATGAACTTCGCGTCGTCAATGTCCTCGATCGCCGCGGTGCCGACATAGCCCGAGCGGTTGCCCGCGGGCAGCTTGGCGCCATCGGTCCGGCATTCCACGACACCGCCTTGCCCCTGGATCAACTGCTTGAGACCAAACGCGGCCTCGGCCGGGGCCAGGTCGCCGACCAGACCCGCCAGTGTCGAGGCCGTCTTGATCTTGTCGGCGGCAACCGCCAGCGCCTCGGGCCAGGTGGCCGCGCGCAGCTTGCCGTTTTCACGCACATAGGGGCGATCCAGCCGCTGGCGTCGCAGCCCGTCCCAGACGAAACGGGTCTTGTCGGAAATCCACTCCTCGTTCACGCCGTCATGATTGCGCGGCAAAAAGCGCATGACCTCGCGGCCCTTGGTATCGACGCGGATATTGCTGCCCAGCGCATCCATCACGTCTATGGATTCGGTCTTCGTCAGTTCCCACGGCCGGGCGGTGAAGGCATAGGGTTTCGATACCAGCGCGCCCACCGGGCACAGGTCGATGATGTTGCCCTGCAAGTTGCTATCAAGCGTCTCACCCAGATAGGCGGTGATCTCTGCGTCTTCGCCACGGCCCGTCTGGCCCATCTGGTTGATGCCCGCGACCTCGGTGGTGAAGCGCACGCAGCGCGTGCAGGAGATGCAACGTGTCATGTGCGTCTCGACCAGCGGACCCAGGTCGAGGTCGTCCACGGCCCGCTTGGGCTCGCGGTAACGGCTGAAGTCCACGCCGTAAGCCATTGCCTGGTCTTGCAGATCACACTCGCCGCCCTGGTCACAGATCGGGCAGTCCAGCGGGTGATTGATGAGCAGGAATTCCATCACGCCTTCGCGGGCCTTCTTGACCATGGGCGAGTTGGTCTTGACCACGGGAGGCTGGCCTTCGGGCCCGGGGCGCAGGTCCTTGACCTGCATTGCGCAGGAGGCGGCGGGTTTGGGCGGGCCGCCCACGACCTCGACCAGGCACATCCGGCAATTGCCCGCGATGGACAGGCGTTCGTGGTAGCAGAAGCGCGGGATCTCGATACCGGCCTCTTCGCAGGCCTGGATGAGGGTCATAGCCCCCGGAACCTCGATTTCGTGATCGTCGATGATGACCTTGCGCAGATCGGACATGGGCATTTCCCTATCGCCTTTGCGTCCCGACCGGCCGTCACCGGACCGGGGCGGTTGCGGTGCGTTCTAACGCGGCACTACATAGTATGCCAGCGGGAACCGGCCAAAAATCCACGGAAAAATCCAAGGTGTTCGTGGCGTTTTCTGATCCTTTTTATCGGAAATCTGCCCTAGCGCAGCAGCCGCCCGATCTGGCTGTCGGCGGCCATTTCCTGAAGGCCGACCCGGCAATATGTCTCGGGTTGGCCCTCGACAGCACCCATCTCGGCCAGCCGGGCGCGGGCGAGGGATTCCAGCCGGTCGGCCTCGGCATCATTGTTGATAAAGGCGTCGACCTCGTCACGGCTGTAGCCCAGTTCAAGCGCGTGCTGGCGCAGCGACAGCAGGAACCCGACCCCCCGAAGCCGCCGCGGGGCCAGATCCTCGCAAACCTCGCTGATCTCGTAGGCGATGCCCGTGGCGATCAACCCCTCTGTCACCGCGGACACTTCGCCCAGCGGTGGCCGGGCGGCCAGCGGCGTGGCCGCAAGCACCAGGCACAGCGCCGGAACGGCACCCGAACGACGGGTAAAAGCAGCGAACATCGCGACGCACCTTTCCAAGATTGCCTGCCAGAGGTCGCCGTTGTGCCCTTGATATTCAATAGCATCACGGCTTGGGGCACCGGTCTCGGCGGATTCAGGCGCAGCCGTGCGACTTCCAGAGATGCGCCTGCGCCAGATCGGCCCAGCCAAAGGCATGTTCGCCGGGGCCGTTCGCCTTGAGGGTCTCAAGTCGGGCCAGCCCTTCTGACAACGAAGGGCGGTGGCCCTCCTCGATCCACCACATGACGAAATGCTGCTCACCCAGCACCTCGAACCACTGATTGCGGCGATCGTAGAACTGCTTGTGTATGGTGCCCCAGACGAAGCGTTCCAGGCTTTCCACGTCTTCCCAGACCGTGAGGTTGGCGACGAATTGCGGGTCGTCGCCGATATTGTTCTCGGTATTGCCGGTGCCCGGCTCGCCCGAGCCTTCCATCATCCAGACGAAACCCGGCATCCGCTTGCCCATGGTGTTCACCCTGTCGAGATTGTCCATGAACTCGCGCACCTGCGGCGCGTCCGTGGGGGCCACAAGGCGGCCAATGTTCATTTCCGCAAGGTGCATGGCGACCTCCCCGTCCCTATCCACTGCACCGTACTGTGCCACAAAACGCAAAAGGCGGCCAAGGGCCGCCTTTGCACGATTGCGAGCCTTGCACGGCCCTACTCTGCCGCGATGGCACGGCCCTTGACCCGATCCTCGATTTCATCGCGGAAATTACGGATCAGGCCCTGAATCGGCCAGGCCGCCGCGTCGCCAAGCGCGCAGATGGTATGCCCCTCGACCTGCTTGGTCACGTCCCAGAGCATGTCGATCTCCTCGACGCTCGCATCGCCCTTCACGAGGCGTTCCATTACCCGCATCATCCAGCCGGTTCCCTCGCGGCAAGGCGTGCACTGGCCACAGCTTTCGTGCTTGTAGAAGGCCGCGAGACGCCAGATCGCCTTGATGATGTCGGTGGACTTGTCCATCACGATCACCGCCGCCGTGCCCATGCCCGAGCCGAGCTCACCGCGCAGGTAGTCGAAATCCATGATCGCGTCGCGCATGTTTTCGCCGCGCACACAGGGCACAGAGGAACCGCCCGGGATCACCGCCTTGAGGTTGTCCCAGCCGCCGCGGATGCCGCCGCAATGCTTCTCGATCAGCTCCTCGAAGGGGATCGACATCTCCTCCTCGACGACGCAGGGATTGTTCACGTGGCCCGAGATGGCAAAGATCTTGGTGCCCGCGTTGTTCTGCCGGCCCATGCCCGCGAACCACTCCGGCCCGCGGCGCAGGATGGTCGGCACGACGGCGATGGACTCGACGTTGTTGACCGTGGTCGGGCAGCCGTAGACACCTGCCATGGCCGGGAACGGCGGCTTCATCCGGGGCATGCCCTTCTTGCCCTCAAGGCTTTCGAGCAGCGCGGTTTCCTCGCCACAGATATAGGCCCCGGCCCCGTGATGCAGGTAGAGGTCGAAATCCCAGTCCGATCCGGCGGCATTGCGCCCCAGCAGGCCAGCCTCGTAGGCCTCGTCGATGGCCGCTTGCAGCGCCTCGCGCTCGCGGATGTATTCGCCGCGGATGTAGATGTAGCAGGCATGCGCGTTCATCGCGAAACTGGCGATCAAACACCCCTCGATCAGGGTGTGCGGATCATGGCGCATGATCTCGCGGTCCTTGCAGGTGCCCGGTTCGGACTCGTCGGCATTGACCACCAGGTAGGACGGGCGCCCGTCGCTTTCCTTGGGCATGAACGACCACTTGAGGCCGGTCGGGAACCCGGCGCCGCCGCGCCCGCGCAGACCGCTGGACTTCATATTGTCGATGATCCAGTCCCGCCCCTTTTCGAGAATCCCGGCGGTCCCGTCCCAGTGGCCGCGCGCCCGCGCACCCCTGAGCGTGCGGTCGTGCATCCCGTAGAGGTTGGTGAAAATGCGGTCTTCGTCTGCGAGCATCGTCGGGTTCCCTATCCTGCCCCGGCGCGGGGCACCGTCATTTCTGCCTGGTCTTCTGCCAGAGTTTGTAGGTGACAGCCAGACACCAAATGAACCCCGCCAGCGCAAAGAGCGTCAGAAGAACGGCAAAGCGCGGGGCGAGGCCCAGTGTATCCGTGATCGCCGGGGCGAAGACCGACAGCAGCGCAGAAGCCACCATTACCAGCGCGATCAGCCGCCCCGTGGCGGCGATTTCCGCGCGGTCATTGTCGTGGTCGGGGTCGCGATCGGGAGCGGCCAAGGCGGTCCTACTGATTCTCTGTCTTGTTGTCCGGCGCGGGCATGGCCGACAGCGTCACCGACCCGCCCTTGGCACGGGACCTAGGCTTGTAGGCGGTGGTTTCCACCTTCTGACGCGCGGCGCTGTCCTTTGCCGCCGGGGCCTCCGCCTTCCTGGGTGCAGCCTTCCTCGCACCGGACTTCGCCCCAGGTCGCGCCGGAGCGGGCGACTGGCTGTCCGCCTGTTTGGTGCGCTTGGCCCGGGCCTCGGGGGCGGCCGGTTTCGCGGCGGCCTTGCGGGCCGATGCGGGCGCTTTTGCGGCGGGCTTGGCCGGCGCAGGCGTCGCCGCTTGCGTGTCTGCGGACGGCGCCGCCCGCGCGGTCTTGGCGGCCGGTTTTGGCACCTCGGTCTTCTCGGCAGCGGACCTGGCGGCTTGTGCCTTTGCCGCGGGCTTTGACGCGGCTGCCCGTTCATCGCCCCTCGGGGCCTTTGCCTTCGCGGCAACGGCCCTGGCCTCGGGCACGGTTTTCGCCGACGGCGCGCGCACCGGCGCCGGGCGCAACGCGACGACCGTGGGCGCGAACGCCCATTTCAGCATGCTTGTCTGGCTGGCCAGAAGCGCCGCCGCCGGGGCGGTGGACTGCACGCCAAGGCGCAGCATGGCGCCCGGCAACGTTGCAAGACTTTCAGAGGAGAACATCGCAAACATCCTTTCTGAACCCGCGGGGCGGGCCCAATTCCATGGTCCGCGCCGATCCTCCCCGATCGGTGCTCAATGAGAGGCCCACGTCACGCCGGGCCCCGCGATTGTTGCACCGCAGCATCCATCTTTCAATAGACGTCGCCCTTTTTCACCTTGTCCGAGAATTCGGTCGCCCCACCCTGGGCCAGCACCTGTGCCTGGGCGACCCAATCATCACGGCTGACCCGGCCCTTGAACCCCTGCAGGTTGTCATCCACCCAGGACACTTCGTCCGCGGTCCAGCCCGCGATCTGGTCGAAGTGATAGACCCCCATGGAATTGAGCAGCTGTTCCAGCTTGGGGCCAACCCCCTTGATCTGCTTGAGGTCGTCGGCGCCCCCCTCGTTCGGCGCGCTCATCATTTCGGGCTTGGCCGCCTGGCCCGACCCGGCGCTGCTGTCAGGCTCGGTGCCTTTATCCATCTCATTTCCCGCGGCCTTGACGGCTTCGGCACTCGGCTTCGGCATCGGCTCGGGGTCGGGCACCGGCTCCGCCTCGGGGGCGGGTTCGGGTGCAGACTCGGACGGGGCCACCGCGGCAGCCGCGGGCGACGCCGCTGCGGCGCTTGGCTCAGGGTCAGTGGGCGACGTGCCCGTCTGCGAGGCCGAGGCCGGGGGCGATCCCCCCTGCGACATCGCCGCGCCGCCCTCCGCGCCCGCGCGGGCGAGCAGCCACCAGACGATGACGCCCACGATCACGCCGATCACCAGGGCGAAAAAGCCGCCGAAGGCGATGCCGAAGCGGGCGATCGCGAAGGCCACGAGCCCACACAGAATCGCGATGGCGATCGTGAAGGTCGATCCGTTTGGTCTGTCGGTCATTGTTCAATACCTTTCCCTGTCGTGACTGCCCGCCAACCGGGCAGCGCGCATGGGTCGGCGAGTCTCTCCGACCATGACGACAGACTAGGCAGCACGACCCGTTTTGATAAGGGTCTTGCCCCCGACGCTACGACGATGCTGGCATTCCGGCCACGCGCGGCCGGACGGGCGCCTTATTGGTCCGCCAGTTCACGGGCCTGGGCGACCCAGTCGTCGCGCGTGATCCGGCCCTTGAACCTCAGCCTGGAGTCGACCCAGGCAATTTCCGCGGGTCCCCAAGCGGCGATCTGGTCGAAATGCCAGAAGCCAAGATCGTTGAGCGTGGCCTCCAGCTTGGGGCCCACGCCGCTGATCTTCTTGAGATCGTCGGCGGTGGCGCCCGCGCGCGGTCCGTCCAGGGTCTCGGGCTCGGCCTCGGCCACCGCATCGGCCTGTTGCCCGGCGGGCACCGACTTGGACGGCGGCTTGGCCGGGGTGGCGGCCTTGGCCTCCTGCTTGGTGACACCCGTGCGGTCGGCGGAGCCATTGGTTATCTCGGGCCGGGCCGCGGTGCCGGGGCGGTCCGCGCCACCCTTGTCCAGCCAAGGCGTGATCAGCGCCGTCTCGGTACCGTCAATACGCTTGATGGTGTCGTCCTGCGCCAAGGCCAGGTCGACGCTGGCGTTGTGCGCGTAGTGTCCCGATTCGAACTCCTTGAGCGATGTCAGGCCCTTCAGCGGCTCGGACGAAAAGCGGCCCGTCTGTGGCCCCGGGGTCGGCACCTTGCCGGCGGCAAGCTCGTCCAGGATCTCGGACAGGCGCTCGGCGGTCAGGTCCTCGTAGTAGTCCTTGCCGATCTGGGCCATCGGCGCATTGGAACAGGCGCCGAGGCACTCGACCTCCTCCCACGAAAAGCGGCCGTCCCCAGACAGGACATGGGGCTTGTCGGCGATCTTTTCGCGGCAGACGCGGACCAGATCCTCGGCCCCGCAAATCATGCACGACGTGGTGCCGCAGACCTGGATATGGGCCAGGCTGCCAACCGGCTTCAACTGGAACATGAAGTAGAAAGAGGCCACTTCCAGCGCCCGGATATGGGCCAGTCCCAGCATGTCGGCCACGTATTCGATGGCCGGGCGCGACAGCCAGCCTTCCTGCTCCTGGGCGCGCCACAGCAGCGGGATGATCGCGCTGGCCTGGCGGCCCTCGGGGTACTTGGTGATCTGAGCCTCGGCCCAGGCCCGGTTGGCGGGCGTGAAGTCGAAGCTGTCGGGCTGGTCGTGGTGCGGACGGCGGAGCATGGTCTTAATGTCTTTCCGTGTCTTGACCGCCCGTTACGGGCAGGTCTCGTTCGTCAGTTCGGCGGACCCGTCTTCACGCAGGGCCAGCGCGCCGGAGGCGTAGAGCTCGGCAATGACCGCGTTCACCTTTTCGGGCGGCAGGCCCGAGGCCGCCATGATCGTGTCACCATTTTCAACGGTGACGACACAGCCGGCCTCTTCGATGGCCTGCGCCATGGACGCCACGTCCTCGGGATCGGCCTGCTGCTGCGCAAGCGCGGGCGCAGCGGTCACGAGGGCCAGCAAGGCGGCGGCGCGGATCATCTGTCAACCTCGCCGAAGACGATGTCGAGCGAGCCGAGAATGGCCGAGACGTCGGCCAGCTGGTAGCCCGATCCGAGGTGGTCCATGGATTGAAGGTGCAGATAACCCGGTGCGCGGATCTTGGCACGATAGGGTTTGTTGGTGCCATCCGACACCAGGTAGACGCCGAATTCCCCCTTGGGCGCCTCCACACAGGCATAGACCTCGCCCTCGGGAACGCGGAACCCCTCGGTGTAGAGCTTGAAGTGATGGATCAGCGCCTCCATCGAGGTCTTCATGTCCGACCGCGTCGGCGGGGTCAGCTTGCCACGGGTCAGAACGTCGCCCTGGTTTTCCGGCTCACGCAGCTTGGCACAGGCCTGGCGCATGATATGGGCCGACTGGCGCATCTCTTCCATGCGGCAGAGGTAACGGTCGTAGCAGTCGCCGTTCTTGCCCACCGGGATCTGGAAGTCGAATTCGTCATAGCATTCATAGGGCTGGGCGCGGCGCAGGTCCCAGGCCAGGCCCGATCCGCGGGCCATGACGCCGGAATAGGCCCAGTCCTGGATGTCCTGTTCGGTGACGACGCCGATATCGACATTGCGCTGCTTGAAGATCCGGTTTTCGGTCAGCAGCTCGCTGATGTCGTCGACCACCTTGGGAAACTTCTCGGCCCAGGCGTCGATATCGTCGATCAGCTTGGGTGGAAGGTCCTGGTGAACACCGCCGGGGCGGAAATAGGCCGCGTGCAGACGCGCGCCGCAGGCCCTTTCGTAGAAGATCATAAGATCCTCGCGTGCCTCGAAGCCCCACAGCGGCGGGGTCAGCGCCCCCACGTCCATCGCCTGTGTGGTCACGTTCAGCAAGTGGTTCAGGATGCGGCCGATCTCGCAGTAGAGCACACGGATGAGGGACGCGCGGCGCGGGATCTCGACTCCCGACAGTTTCTCGATGGCCAGGCACCACGCGTGTTCCTGGTTCATCGTGCCGACGTAGTCCAGCCTGTCGAAGTAAGGCAGGTTCTGCAGGTAGGTCCGGCTTTCCATCAGCTTCTCGGTGCCGCGGTGCAGCAGGCCGATGTGGGGGTCCACCCGTTCGACGATCTCGCCGTCAAGCTCCAGCACCATGCGCAGCACACCGTGCGCCGCCGGGTGCTGGGGGCCGAAGTTGATGTTGAAGTTGCGGATTTTCTGTTCGCCCGTCTGGGCGTCATCGAATTTGGTGCCGTCCATCACGCGCGCCTTTCGTCGATCTGGTCCTTGAAGGCCATGATCCAGAGCAGGATCAGCGCCACCAAGGGAAATATCGCGAGGATCGCGACCCAGTTAGGAATTCCGAACCGGGGCAGGAGCCGCCAGAACGGCACCACGATCAATGCCCCGATGACGAGCATCATGAGAAAGCCGCCGCCACCCATGCCGTAACTTCCCATCATTTCTAAGCCTCCTCGCCCTTTTCATCACCGGGCAGGATGTAATCCGCCCCTTCCCAGGGCGACATGAAATCGAACTGGCGGTATTCCTGCACCAGGTTGACGGGTTCGTAGACGACCCGCTTTTCGACCTCGTCATAGCGGACCTCGGTATAACCGGTGGTCGGGAAATCCTTGCGCAGGGGATGCCCGCGAAAGCCGTAGTCGGTCAGGATGCGGCGCAGGTCCGGGTGGCCCGAAAACAGGATGCCGAACATGTCGAAGACTTCGCGCTCGAACCAGTTGGCCGAGGGGTGCACCTCGGTGATCGAGGCGACCACGTCATCCTCGTGAATGCCCATCCGCAGGCGGATGCGCTGGTTCTGGTACATCGACAGGAAGTGATAGACGAGGTCGAACCGCTTGACGCGCCCGGGATGGTCCACCGCGGTTATGTCCACCAGCGTCGAGAACTTGCAGGTCGCGTCGGTCTTGAGGAACTCGACGAAGCCCGCGATGTTCGCCGGGGCGATCTCGACGGTCAGCTCGTCGCGGGCGATCCCCCAACCAAGCACGCAGTCGCTTCGCTTGAGCTCGATGTGGGTGCCAAGATCCTTGAGGGCTTCGGTCATGAGGGGCGCCTTTAGCGGGTGATTGTGCCGGTGCGGCGGATTTTGCGGGCCAGCTGGAGGATGCCGTAAAGCAGCGCCTCGGCCGTGGGCGGGCAACCGGGCACGTAAATGTCGACGGGCACCACGCGATCGCAGCCGCGCACAACGGAATAACTGTAGTGATAGTAGCCGCCACCATTGGCACAGGACCCCATCGAGATGACGTAGCGCGGCTCCGGCATCTGGTCGTAGACCTTGCGCAGCGCCGGGGCCATCTTGTTGGTCAGCGTGCCGGCCACGATCATGACGTCCGACTGTCTTGGCGAGGCGCGCGGGGCCACGCCGAAGCGTTCGGCGTCGTAGCGCGGCATCGAGGAATGCATCATCTCGACCGCGCAGCAGGCAAGGCCGAAGGTCATCCAGTGGAGGCTGCCGGTGCGCGCCCAGTTGATAAGGTCCTCGGACGAGGCCACGAGGAATCCCTTGTCCTGCAACTGCTTGTTGAGATCCTGGGTGGCGATCCCGGTGTCGGCCCCGGCGGCATCGGCGTCATAGGGCGCCTTGACCGACGGGGCGGATTTCACGCGCGCCTCCTGCTGGCCGTCGCCCTGCACGTCCGTCACAAGCGGCTTGTCGTCGCTCATTCCCATTCCAGCGCCCCTTTCTTCCATTCGTAGGCAAAGCCCACTGTCAACACGGCCAGGAACACCATCATCGACCAGAAGCCGGCCATGCTGATGTCGGCAAAGGCCACCGCCCAGGGAAACAGGAAGGCCACTTCCAGGTCGAAGATGATGAACAGGATCGACACCAGGTAGAAGCGCACGTCGAACTTCATGCGCGCGTCGTCGAAGGCGTTGAAACCGCACTCGTAGGCGCTGACCTTCTCGGGATCGGGATTGCGCACCGCCAGGACGACGGCGGCGAGGATCAGCACCAGGCCCAAGCCGATCGCCAGCCCCAGGAAGACGATGATGGGCAGGTATTCCCTGAGAAACTCTTCCACGCGGCAGCTCCCTTAGGTGGTCTTGGGCGGTCTCGGGCGGTGCGGGTCAAGTGCCGTTGGGCGCCAGCCCGCTTGGATTGCCCCTCCATGTATCCCCGTGACCGGGGGTGGTCAACGCCATGACCGGCCAAACCGGCGAAACTTTACCTCGAACGGACCGCCCTGATGGCCCGATGTCCGCTGCAGGATCAGGCGCCCGCCCAGGAGGGTGCGCGCTTGTGGAAGACGGCTGCGATGCCCTGACTGACCTCGCCGCTTTTCCGGCACGCGGCCAGCGGCGACGGGTCCAGCCCCGTGTCATGGCCAAGCGCCGACACCCGGGCCTTCGCCGACCCGGTCACCACGTCACCCGCGGCGCCGGGGACACAAGAGCAACCGCCCCGGCCCGCGACCGCTGCGTCGAAGACCCGCGGACCGCGCACTTTGGGCGTCAGCGCCGCCTTTCTAGCCACCGAGGCATGCCGCGGGTCGTTCTACAGCCCGTCGCGGGGACAAATTCGCCGGTTTCGACCCGCTCAACCACCAGGACCGCCCCACGGCGGATAAAAGTCCTGCGCGTAAAGCCGGTTGCCCTCGTCCTCGGGCGGCAGGGACTTGTGGAAGTCCTCGCGCTCGGTGATCCGGTCATACCACTTGGCCAGTTCGGGATAGCCGTCGAGCGTCACGAAATGCCGGCCCATGTAGACCGCCTGACCCACACCGATATCGGCGGCCGAGAACCCGGAGGTCAGCAGGTAATCCCGGTTCTCGACCGGGGTCGAAAGCCGCGCCTCGATCACGTCATAGCACCTGGCCAGGCGCCGCGCCTCCAGCTTCATCACCGTGGGTGACCGCATGGAGTCGTCGAACAGCGCGACATGCTGCTGTGTCAGCGCGGCCGTGTGCTGGGTGACGGTCTCGGCGAAATGCACCCAGACCAGCCAGTCCATGCGGTCCAGGTCGCCCGGCGGGCGGCCCAGCCCCGCATCGGGATGGGTTTCGCAAAGGTACTCGGCGATCGCGCCGGTTTCGGTCATGACCTCGCCCTCGATCTCCAACGCCGGAACCCGGCCCAGCGGGTTGAGGGTGCGATAGGCGTCGCTGCGCAACGTCTCGTCGAACGGGTAGAGCACCAGGTCGAAATCGACCTCCAGCTCGTGCAGCAGCCAGAGCGTGCGCATGGAGCGGGTCTGGTGGCAGTGATGCAGGCGGATCATGGCGCGTCCTTTTCCTGTGCGATCAGCGGGGTTCCGGCGGCGACCTGCGCGCCAGCCTGCACCATGATTCTGGCAATGCAACCGTCGCGCGGCGCAACCCCTGTGCCTTGGCCGCGCGGACGACGCGGCAGGCGATCTCGCCACGGTCGGCGGTCAGCAGGGTGTCCAGAATCGGGCTAGTCCCCGTCCTTGTCCCCGTCCAGCACCGAGTATTTCCGGTACCGGTGGCGGTAGATGAGGTTCGGCCGGTCCCCCTCGACAAGGTAGAAGATGATCCCGACCGAGACGATCCCGTCGAAGAGCAGCAACACGTCCGGGTTCGCGCCGACGTTGCGCACGAAGGCGTAGAGGTTGAACCCCGCCATCACCAGCGCGACCACGACCGCCCAGGGCAACCGCAGCCACAGCCCCACCCCCGCCAGCACCGGCAGCAGCCCGCCCAGCAGGATCACCCCCGGCGCATAGCCCGCCCCGGCGAACAGCCACAGCTTGAGCAGGCCGACGAGGACCAGGTAGACAGAGATGACGTGAAGCGCCGGGGTCAGACGACCCTTGGGATGGGCGCGCGCAACCTGCGGGTCGACATGAACCCACGGAACACCGGAATAGGCGTCGGGCTTTTCTTGCTCGGTCATGCGGGGACTCCTTTCAGCTGGTCGCACCATGGCCTGTCCCCCCGCAAGTAGGGCCGCGCCAGACCGGCGTCGAGAAGGTGGCCTGACGCCGCCCGCCCATCCAGTAGAAGCCGGCCCAGCCCGCGGTCGTAGCGGTCGGTCTCGCCCGAGAGCATCACCTCTACCTGCCCTGCGCGGTAGAGCTTCCAGCGTAGAAACAGGCTGGCACGTGCAGCCAACAGCCGTTCCTGCCAGCAGCCGCCGCGCAGTTCCGGCGTGTCGATGCCCGACAGCCGCAGGCGGGTCTGCGACGCTTCGGCGCAGGTCATGGCGATGGTGTCGCCGTCGATGACGCGCACCAATCGGCAATCGCCCTCGGCCTTCATCCAGCCGTTCACGTAGTCGGCCACCACCGGCGCGGCGATGATCACGAAGACCGCCGTCGCGATCTTGCCCAGGGGCCGCCGGCCCCGCCCCGGACCACGATAGCCGCGCATGCGCGGCATGCGGGTGCGCCGCAGAACCATTACATGCGGAACACGCAGAAGCGCATGTCCTCGATGGGGGCCTCGAGCGCGGCGCGCAGCGACCGGACCGGCACCTTGCGACTGTCGCGCGGGTCGATCACGCCGTCATCCCAGAGGCGCGCGATGACCCCGGCGCATGGCGCGCCGCCCTCATAAATGCCATGGGCCGCCGTTACGCCCCTTTCGAGGAACTCCGACCCGGGGTCGAGGACCTTGGCCAGCCGAGCGGGCGGGGGCAACTTGCCGCGTCCGGCCGGGCGCGCGCCGGCCTGTTCGCCGCCACTCTGGGCGGCCCGCGCCGTCTCGCGCGCCGGTGTCGTGTCATGGGCCTGTCTCATGGGCCCTCCGCGAACAGGAATTTCAGGTCGATCGTGCGTTCGGCGGTCATCTGCAACCGGCAGGACGAGGCGAAAGTCATCCGGACCGTGCCCGCCCCGCCCTCGGCCCGGGCGAGGGCGCAGTCGGCATCGCGAAAGGCGATCCAGGCGCGTTGCGCCGCTAGCAGGCTCTCGGCCCGGGTCGCAAATTCGGGAAACCGCGCCGACTCGGCGGCATCCAGGGCCTGCGCGGCAACGCGCGCACGCATGTATTCGGCGTTGAGCAGCCTGTCCCAGGCCTCGGTCTCGGCCAGGACGCAGAACATCAGGCCCTGGGTGGAATAGCCGCCCGGCTCGGCCTCCATGCAGGCGGCAGAGCCTTGCCCGATACAGACCTCGGCGGCCGCGCGGGTGCGCGATACGGCCAGGCAGGGGTGCACCCCGTCCATGTACTGCATGAGCGCCGCCACCCGGGGCTGTGGTTCAGCCCACGCCCCGGTGGTGGCGAGCAGGCCGAGGAAAAGCGCGAAGAGCCGGGAACCACCCGGCGCCCTGCCGCCTCGACCGCAGTTCATTCGTCCAGCTCCCGTCTTATCAACTCGAGCTCGTGATCCAGGAAATACGAGATAACCGCACGGATGATGACCAGCAAAAGCAGGAACACCAGGTCCGTCAGCGCGAGACTGAGCGCGGTGTGAATAACATCCGTGACGATGAACAGTTCCAGCCCGGCCAGGATGTAATGGCCCAGTTCGGCCCGGGCACCATTGGTCCGGCGCAGGCGGTCGGTCCCGCGCCGGGCGACCTCGGCCCGCGCCACGCTCAGGATGAAGCGCACGGCCCCGATGATCAGCAGCAGGCAGGCGAATATGTCGATGATGGCCGCCGCCCATTCCAAGCTGTCGACCAGCCACGGCAGGCGTCCATGCAGGATGCCGCCGGTCTGCTCGGTATCGAACAACGATTCCATGGTCAGCCCATCGCTCCCATCCGTTTCTTCCCGATCAGCATGTGGCGGATCTCGCTGGTGCCGGCATAGAAATCCATCAGCTTGGCCTCGCGGAACAGAGGGCTGACCACGTTGTCATTCATGAAACCCGTCCATGGCCTGTTGACTGGCGCAACGGGCGCCCCGGCCCGGCTGCCCTAGTCGAATTCGAGTGATGCGGTGACCACGCCATGCTCCCGCTCGTTGGGCGCGTATTATCGAACAATTGTAAAATTTTTGCAGGTGCAACCGCCGCCGTCAATCGTCTTCCCTCAGCCCGAAACACGACAGGTCCAGGCGCCGGGCATTGGCCCGTTCCCGCGGCGTCAGCGGGTAGCGTGCCAGCATCTCGCGGTAGTGGTGATGCAGCCGCGCGCCCCAGTCCCGGCGCAGATGGCCCATCAACCGCTCATGCGCCTCGATCCAGGTCTGCCGACTGTAATTGTCGTCGATCGTCGGACGATGCTTTCCGAAACGGCGTGGCGTGGTGCGCCGCGTGGCGGCCTCGGCCTCCTGCACCATGGTCCGGGTCAGGCCGCTGAGCGTCTCGAAAAGCCAGTCTTCGGCATCCTCGACCTGGTCGGGGACAGCGATCCCGGGCCCCCGATACCCCAGCCGCGCGAGCGCCGCGCGCAACGCGGCCTCGGCCTCGGTGCCCGTCACTGCGCCTGTCACTGCGCCGCGACCCCCGCCTGCCAGACGGCCCCGACCTCGGCGCGGATGATCCGGGCGATCTGGGCGCAATCCTCTGGGGTGAAGGTCAGCGGCAGACGCATGTCGACGATGCCGCGCAGAACCCTGTCGCTTGCGGGCATGGGATCGGACGGGGCATAATGCCAACTGTCATAGCGGCTGGTGAAACCCTGCGGTTCCGCGGCACCGAACCACTTGAGCTCGACCCCACGGCGGGCACAACGGGCCAGCACCTCCTCGATGGCGGGCCCGGACCAGTCCAGAAGCAGGAACTGGTAGGACGAGGCGACGAAGCCCTCGCCCTCGGGCCGGTCGATCCGGGCCAGGCCCGGGGTGTCGGCAAGGCCCGCATCGACAGCGGCATGGAGCGCGTTCCAGCGGGCACACTGCCGGTCCAGATCGGCCAGTTGCGGCCGCAGGATGGCCGCGCGCAAGTTGTCCATGCGCCCCGAGACATTGGGCGTGTCATACTTTATCCGCGCAAAGACCTCGGGCGGCGGCGCCGCCCTGTGGCGGTCGAACAGCATGTAGGACCCCGACAGCAGGATTGCCCGGGCCATGGTCTGGGCATCGTCCGAAACCAGCAATCCCCCCTCGCCCGAGTTCATGTGCTTGTAAGTCTGGGTCGAGAAACATCCCATGCGGCCCCAGCGCCCCGTGGGCCTGCCGCGCCAATGCGCACCCATGGTGTGCGCGCAGTCCTCGATCAGGGTCAGGCCGTGCGTATCACAGAGCCCCACCAGCTTTTCCATGTCGCAGATGTGCCCGCGCATGTGCGACAGCATGAGCACATCGGCGCGGTCCGCCTTCGCGGCCAGATCGTCCAGGTCAATCACAAGGCCTTCGGTCACGCCGACGAAAACGGGCTGCGCGCCGATACCGGCAATGGCGCCGGGCACCGGCGCCAGCGTGAAGGCATTGGTCAGGACCCGGTCGCCGGGCCCCACGCCGACGGCCCGCAGCGCCGTGGCAAGCGCATAGCCCCCCGAGGCCACGGCCAGCGCGTACCTAGCCCCGACGGAGGCGGCGAATTCCTCTTCCAGGGCCGCGACCTCGGGAACCTCGCCCGGCGTGATGTTGTAGCGGTGGAGCCGTCCGTGGCGCATGACCTCGACGGCGGCTGCTATCCCCGCCTCGGGGATCGGTTCCTGCTGGGTGAACCTGCCTTCGAAGACCTCTTCCATCCCGCTCATCCCCGCCGGCGCGCGGCGCTGCCGTCCTCCATGACGGTGGCGCAAGGGCCGGCCCAAGCACGCAACCACCTCTGGGACCGTAGCAAATCGCAAAGACTCCGGAAAGCCAAGACCGGTCGCCCGCGAGCCGGTGCGCCCGGATCAGCCCGACAGCAGGAGGCGCCACACAAGGTAGTTGGGCGCGAAGCCTGCAAACGCGACACAACCGACCTGTGCCCAGGCGACCATGCGCCCCATGGCCCCCTTGCCCTGACTGGCGGGATACAGCGTGTAGGCCCCTGCCATGACGGCGTAGCCCGCAGCTTCGCGCTTGCGGTTCGCCCGCTCGCGTTCCGCCATCGCCCGCTCGAAAACCTCTTTCTGGCGCGCCGCCTCGGCCGCCTGGCGTTCCTGCCGGGTCATTTCTTCCTGCATGGGTGTCGAAACCTCCCTCTTTATCCTCGGGCGAAGTAGACCGGCCACTCGTGATATCCAATCACTCGATCAGTTATTCCTGCCAAGCGCAACGATCCGAGCACCTGGCGTCGCAACGCCGATCAGCCGATCAGCCGCCGGACCTCGGCGCCCAGCGCATCGTACCCGCCGATCAGACCCTGCGCCCCCATCCCGCGCACCGCATCGCCGTGCGGGCCGAAGGTGACGAGAATCACGGGCACCCCGGCGGCGCGGGCCGTGTCACGGTCGGTCACCGTGTCCCCGACCAGGACCGAGCTCTCGGATCGACCGCCAGCCCGGTCCACCGCCGCCAGGTAGGGGGCGGCATCGGGCTTGCGCGTGGGCAGCGTGTCGGCACCGATCAGCGAGGCGAAAAGATCCCGCACGCCGAGGCTGGTCAGCAACCGGTCGGCCAGCGCTTCGGGCTTGTTGGTGCAGACCCCGACCCTGTAGCCGGCCCCGCGCAGCGCCTCGATCGCCGGGAGTGCGCCGGGAAAAAGCCGCGAGTGCACGTCGAGCGCCGCGGCGTAGTGCGACAGGAACAGGGGATACTGCCGGTCCACCTCTGCCGCGTCGCGCATGCCGGCGCGCGCCAATCCAAGCGCCAGCATGGCCCGCCCGCCACGCATCGCCGTGGCCGCATCCGTCACCGGGTCCAGCAACGCGCCCGGCCCGAAATCGCGCAGGCAGACATTGGCCGCGGCCACCATGTCGCCGCTGGTTTCGGCCAGGGTGCCGTCGAGGTCGAAAATCACGGTGCGCATCACGGGTCTCCGGCAAGGTTTCGCCTTCTGTAACCTGACGACACGCGATGTGAAGCCCCCCGCCTTGCCAAGCCCACTGTGGGCGGTAGAAGGGGACCGAAGTCAAAGAGGTGGGGCAGCATGGCCACAGCACTGGTCGTTCTTGCCGCGGGCAAGGGCACGCGGATGAAATCGGACCGGCCCAAGGTCCTGCACGAGGTCGCGGGGGCACCGCTGCTGGCGCACGCGATGCGGGCAGGCGCGTCCATCGACCCGGTGCGGACCATCGTCGTCGCCGGCCACGGCGCCGCGGCGGTCGAGGCCGCGGCCCGGGCCTGGGACCCGGAAGTGGAGGTCGTGCTGCAGGCCGAGCAACTGGGCACCGGCCACGCGGTCGACCAGTGCCGCTCGGCCCTGGCGGATTTCGACGGTGACGTGGTCGTGCTCTACGGCGACACACCCTTCATCCGTCCCGAAACGCTGGCCGCCATGCAGGCGGCCCGTGCCACCCATGACATCGTTGTCCTCGGCTTCGACGCGGCGGATCCGGGCCGCTATGGTCGCTTGAAGATGTCGGGCCAGTCCCTTGAGGCCATTGTGGAGTTCAAGGACGCATCCGAACAGGACAGGGCCATCACACTGTGCAATTCCGGCGTCATCGAAACCGATGCAAAAGGGTTGTTTTCCTTGCTCGAAGCAGTCGGCAACGACAACGCCAGCGGCGAATACTACCTGACCGACGTCGTCGGGCTGGCACGTGCACGGGGGCTCACGGCCACGGTCGTGACCTGCGACGAATCCGAGACGCTGGGTGTTGATTCGCGCGCCGCGCTGGTCGATGCGAATGCCATCTACCAGGCCCGTGCCCGCACCGAGTTGATCGCGGCAGGCGTGACCATGCTGGCACCCGACACGGTTCACCTGGGGTTCGACACCGTGATCGGACCGGACACGGTGCTGGAGCCGAACCTGGTCTTCGGCCCCGGCGTGACAATCGAGAACGGCGCCACGATCCGCGCCTTCAGCCACCTGGAAGGTTGCCACGTCGCCCGCGGCGCCGTGGTCGGCCCCTACGCGCGGCTGCGTCCGGGCGCGGAACTGTCCGAGGACACCCGCATCGGCAACTTCGTCGAGATCAAGAACGCGCAGATCCACGCCGGCGCCAAGGTCAATCACCTGTCCTACATCGGGGACGCGGAACTGGGCGAGAAGACCAATGTCGGCGCGGGCACCGTGACCTGCAATTACGACGGGGTCTTCAAGCACCGCACGACCATCGGGCGCAATGTCTTTGTCGGGTCAGACACGATGCTGGTCGCGCCGGTGACACTGGGCGACGACTCGATGACCGCCACCGGAACCGTGGTCACCGAGGACGTGCCCGAAGGGGCGCTGGCGCTGGGCCGCGCCCGGCAGGTCAACAAGCCTGGCCTGGCGCGCAGGATGTTCGAAAAGTTAAAATTCGCGAAGGCCCAACGCGATAAGGATACTGAATAATGTGTGGAATTGTAGGTATTCTGGGCAGACACGAAGCGGCACCGATCCTCGTGGATGCGCTGCAACGGCTTGAATACCGCGGCTATGACAGCGCCGGCATCGCAACGGTGAACAACGGCGCACTGGACCGGCGACGGGCCGTGGGCAAGCTGGTCAACCTCCAAGACCTGCTTGTGCATGACCCGCTCACCGGCAAGGCCGGGATCGGCCATACGCGCTGGGCCACCCACGGCGCCCCGACGCTGACCAACACCCACCCCCATGGTGCCGGGCGCGTTGCCGTGGTCCACAACGGCATCATCGAGAATTTCCGCACCCTGCGCCACGAACTTGGCGGGTTGGGCATCGACCACCAGACCGAGACCGACACCGAGACAGTGGCGCTGCTGACCCAGCACCACCTGGACGAGGGGCTAGACCCGCGCGCCGCCGCCGAAGCCACCATCGCCCGGCTGGAAGGCGCCTATGCGCTGTGCTTTCTCTTCGAGGGGGCCGATGACCTGCTGGTGGCCGCGCGCAAGGGAAGCCCGCTGGCCATTGGCCACGGCGAGGGCGAGATGTTCGTCGGTTCGGATGCCATCGCGCTTGCGCCCATGACCGACCGGATCACCTACCTCGAAGAAGGTGACATCGCCGTCATTACCCGCAACAGCCTGGAGGTGCGCGACAGCACCGGACAACTGGCCGACCGCCCCGTCAAGACGATTCAGCGCGACGCCGCGCTGGTGGACAAGGGCGGGCACCGGCATTTCATGGCAAAGGAGATCGCCGAGCAGCCCACCGTCCTGACCTCGGCGCTGAATTACTATTTGGACGACGACGCCATCACCCTGCCCGACCCGGGCCTCGATTTCACCGGTGTCCAGAGGGTGATCATGGTCGCCTGCGGCACCGCCTACCTGGCCTGCCTGACCGCCAAGTACTGGGTCGAGCAACTGGCCGGCATCCCTGTCGAGGTCGACGTGGCGTCGGAGTTCCGCTATCGCGAGCCCCCAATCGGCCCGGGCACCGTGGCGCTTTTCGTCAGCCAGTCGGGCGAGACCGCCGATACCCTGGCCGCGCTGCGCTATTGCCAGGGCAAGGCTGACCACATCGTCTCGATCGTCAATGTCGCCGAAAGCTCGATCGCGCGGGAAAGTGACCTCGCCCTGCCGATCCTGGCCGGCGCCGAGATCGGCGTCGCCTCGACCAAGGCCTTCACCTGCCAGTTGACGGTGCTGGCGGCCCTCGCGCTCAAGGCCGCGCAGGACAAGGGCCGGATCGACGCCAACGGGCTGGCCGGGCACATCTCGAATCTGCGCGGTCTGCCTGGGCTCATGAATATCGCCCTGGGCCAAGAAGAGAAAACGCAACGTCTGGCCCGCAAGCTCGCCGAGGCGCGCGACATCCTTTTCCTCGGGCGCGGTCCAATGTATGCGCTTGCCCATGAGGGCGCCCTGAAGCTTAAGGAAATCAGCTATATACATGCCGAAGCTTATGCGTCGGGCGAACTCAAGCACGGCCCCATCGCACTCGTCGACAAGACCGTCCCTGTCATCGTCATGGCCCCGCGCGACGCGCTGTTCGACAAGACCGTCTCGAACATGCAGGAGGTCATGGCCCGCGGCGGCAAGGTGCTGTTGATCACCGACCAAGAGGGGGCCGAGATCGCCGGAGACGGGGTCTGGGACACGCTGATCCTGCCGGCCGTCGATCCCCTGCTGGCCCCGATCCTCTACGCGGTGCCTGCCCAGCAACTGGCCTATTATACCGCGATCGCACGCGGCACGGATGTCGATCAGCCGCGCAACCTGGCCAAATCCGTCACCGTGGAATGACCCGATGCCCGACCTGACCCCGCAGGTCAATGTGCTGGCGGATCGTATCCACGCCATGCGCGGCGACGGCCGGCGCCTTCTGGTCGCCCTCGCCGGGGCGCCAGGCAGCGGCAAGTCGACCCTCGCCGGGGAACTTGCCCGGCGGTTGAACGCCCAGAAGTGCGCAACCCGGGTCGTGCAAATGGACGGTTTCCACCTGGACAACGCGGTGCTGACCGACCGCGGACTGCTTGGGCGCAAGGGCGCCCCCGAGACCTTTGACAGCGCCGGGTTCCTGCACCTTGTGCAGCGTCTGCGCGAACGCACGGAGGTCATCGCCCCAGCCTTCGACCGCGCCCGGGACCTGGCCGTTGCCGGGGCACAGGTGATCCCCGCCGAGGCCGAGGTGGTCCTCGTCGAAGGCAATTACCTGCTGTTCGATGCCCCTCCCTGGTTCAACCTGGCACCGAACTGGTCGCTTTCGGTGCGGCTCGAGGTGCCCCTGCAGGACCTGCGCGCACGGCTGATCCAGCGCTGGCTCAAGCTGGGGCATACCCGCGTCGCGGCAACGCGCCGGGCCGAGGCGAACGACATTCCCAACGCCGAGGCCGTGGTGGCGCGCGCCCTGTCGGCCGATATCGTGCTGACACCGGATGGCCAGGCGGCCGACGGGCCATAGCGACTCGGAGCCTGGGCGCATATAGTAGCTGTCAATGAGCATCACACCAGATATTGCCGGCGATTCGGCGGGCGCCTTTCTCGGGGTTGGCGCCTCTTTGAGCGGGCGGCGCTGGGTCGGCCCCACGATCGAGGCCGACCGCCTTGCCCAGGGCCTGGCCCAGGAGGCCGCGCTGCCCCTGCCGCTGTGCCGCATCCTGGTGGCGCGCGGGGTCACGGCAGGGGCGGCCCCGGCCTTTCTCTCGCCCACGCTGCGCGCCTTGCTGCCTGATCCGCGTGTCCTGCGCGACATGGAAACAGCCGCCACGCGGCTTGTGCGGGCCGTGGACGCGGGCGAGCGCATCTCCGTTTTTGCCGACTACGACGTCGACGGCGGCGCCTCGGCGGCGCTGCTGCTGAGCTGGCTGCGGGACCTCGGGGTCTCGGCCACGCTCTATGTTCCCGACCGCATCGACGAAGGCTATGGCCCCAATGTGCCGGCGATGCAGACGCTGGCCCGAGACCACGACCTGATCCTCTGCGTCGATTGCGGCACCCTGTCCCACGAGGCCATCGCCGCCGCCGAGGGCGCGGACGTGCTGGTGCTCGATCATCACCTGGGCGGCGAGACCCTGCCCCCGGCCCTGGCCGTGGTGAACCCCAACCGCCAGGACGAGGACGGCGGACTGGGCCATCTCTGCGCGGCAGGTGTCGTGTTCCTGCTGCTGGTCGAGGTGACGCGCCAGCGCCGCGCGGCCGGGCAGCCCGGCCCCGACCTCATGGGGCTGCTGGATCTGGTGGCGCTGGCCACCGTGGCCGACGTGGCACCGCTTCAGGGGATCAACCGCGCCTTCGTTCGCCAGGGACTGACAGTCATGGCCCGGCGCCAGCGGCCGGGGCTGGTGGCGCTGGCCGACGTCGCGCGGCTGGACAGCGCCCCAAGCAGCCATCACCTCGGCTTCGTTCTGGGGCCGCGTGTGAACGCGGGCGGACGGATCGGCAAGGCCGACCTGGGCGCACGGCTGCTGGCCACGCCCGACCCGCGCGAGGCGCAGGCCATGGCCGCCCGGCTGGACGCATTGAACACCGAACGCCGCGAGATCGAGGAACAGGTCCGCGCCGCCGCCCTGTCCCAGGCCGAGGCGCGCGGAATGGACGCCCCGCTGGTCTGGGCAGCGGGCGAAGGCTGGCATCCGGGCGTGGTGGGCATCGTCGCCTCGCGGCTGAAGGAGCGCACCAACCGCCCCGCCATCGTGATCGGCCTGGAGGGGGACGAGGGCAAGGGATCGGGCCGCTCCGTTTCCGGCATCGACCTGGGCGCGGCAATCCAGCGGCTGGCGGCCGAGGGGCTGCTTCTCAAGGGTGGCGGGCACAGGATGGCCGCGGGCCTGACCGTGGCGCGCGACCGGCTGGACGACGCCATGGACCGCCTGTCCGAACTGCTGGCCAAGCAGGGCGCTGACGGGCTCGGACCCGCGGATCTGGCGCTCGACGGGATGCTGATGCCGGGGGGCGCCACGGTCGAGCTGATCGAACAGATCGAACAGGCCGGCCCCTTCGGCGCGGGCGCTCCGGCACCGCGCTTTGCGTTCGCGGATTGCCAGATCCTGTTTGCCAAGCCGGTGGGCACCGGTCACCTGAAGGTGACCTTCGGCGACGGGTTGGGCGCGCGCGTTGACGCCATCGCATTCGGCGCCATGGACGGGCCGCTCGGGGCCGCGCTCACGGCCCGCGACGGCGCCCGCTTCCACCTCGCGGGACGACTTGAAATCAACACCTGGAAGGGCCGCCGCAGCCCCCAGTTGCGCCTCGAGGATGCCGCGCGCGCCCATTAGAAAAAAGCGCACGAATCCTCTTGCGTCCCCCCGGGGGTTTTTCTAAACAGCGGTTCACGGTCAGCGTGGCCCGTTCGTCTATCGGTTAGGACGCCAGGTTTTCAACCTGGAAAGAGGGGTTCGATTCCCCTACGGGCTGCCACATTTCCTTTTACCATCTGCATTGACCTTGTGGTCCGACACGTGTTGACGCGCGATGCCGCTCAGATGCTTGCATTCGGGGCACCTCGGCATATCTGCTACGGACACGCCCCGGAAAAAGGAGAGCCCGATGAAGTGTCCAATCGACGGAGAGACCCTCGTGATCGCAGAGCGCAGCGGTGTCGAGATCGATTATTGCCCGACCTGCCGCGGTGTATGGCTGGACCGTGGCGAACTGGACAAGATCATCGAGCGCTCGGCCCCGGCGCCCGACGCGACGCGGGGCGGCCGCGAAGAACGTCCGCGCAAGAAGAAGGAATCCTTCCTCGGCGAGCTGTTCGATTTCTGAGCGCGGCTAGCCGATCATCGCGTCGGCCCCGAGGGCAAAGGAGGCTAGCAGGGACAGTGTCAACAGGACCGACGCCCCGCCCAGAGCCAGGCCGATCATACAGACCAGTCCATCACGCTCGACCAGGCCCACGCCCACGATGAAGAGCGAGAGCGCCGGAAACCAACCGCTGAACGGCACGGGCAGGAACAACGCGAAAGCGATGACGAAGAGCAACAGGCCAAGGGGCCGCTCGTTTCTTCGGGCAAAGAGAAGCGTGTAGCGAGGCACCAGCACGCGTTCCAGCCGTCGTGTCACGGGCCGCAGCCGCAGCACGGCACGGCGCAGTTTTTCCGGGTCGAGCGGCTTGCGCGCCAGAACCCGGGGCAGCCGCACGTGCGGGAACCCGACGATCATCTGGCCGGTGATGACGAGCAGCGGCAACGCCGTGATCAGCGACGAGCCAGGTGGCAGCGGCAAAAAGGTGAGCAGCGAAAAGACCACGATGGCCCAGCCGAAGGAAGCCTCGCCCAGGGCGGCCAACAGGGTGCCCACCGTCAGAGTGCCCGCGTCATGCTGACTGCGGGAGATGCGCAGGATCGGCAGCGAGAGGGAGGGTCTGCGTGGTTTGTCGTCCTGTGGGGGGCGCATCTTGTCCTTTCCGGTTGCCTGGCCCGGATATCTGCCTTCGCGCGGCGGATTACAATCGCAACCCGCATCCCCGGGCCTGGAAAAGGGGCCAGGCAAGTCAGCCGGTGGCCACCCGTATCAGCCGCGCTCGTCCTTAGAGGTGCCCATGACCATGTGGCTGGTAATGGCGCGCACGTGGGGCACGGTGCCAAGGTGATCGGTATGAAACGCCTTGTAGGCCGCCAGGTCCTCCGTTTCGACCCGCAGAAGGTATTCGAAGGCGCCGGCGATATTGTGGCACTCGCGCACCTCCGGCGCGCGCGCCATCGCGGCCTCGAACCCCTCCTGCGCGGCCTTGGAATGTTCCGACAGCCCCACGGTGACATAGACGACGAAGGCCCGCCCCGTCCGCGCCGGATCCAGACGCGCGCGATAGCCGAGTATCACACCGCGCCGTTCAAGTTCCTGCACACGGCGCAGGCAGGCCGAGGGCGAGAGGCCGACACGCTCGGCCAGGTCGAGATTCGACAGGCGGCCGTCTGCGGAAAGTTCGCGCAATATCATGCGGTTTATGGTGTCCATATCGGCCATGGATTGCAGGTTTACCGGACCTCGCCGAAGGAATGCAATTTCATTTCGTCGAACTAAGCGCAATCTGCCCGCCATGACGCCGGACCTGCTGACCGCCCTTGCCGCCTTTGCCTTCGTCGCCTCGATCACGCCGGGGCCGAACAACCTGATGTTGATGGCATCGGGGGCGAATTTCGGCTGGCGGCGCACGGTGCCGCACCTGTTGGGGGTCAGCCTGGGCCACGGGTTCCTGGTTCTGGTGCTGGGGTTGGGTCTGGCTCGGGTCTTCGATGCCTATCCGCAGGCCAGGACCCTGCTGACCCTGCCCTGCGCTGCCTATCTGCTGTGGCTGGCCTGGAAGATCGCGAATGCCGCGCCACCGGAGAAGGCCAGCGCCAAGGGCACCCCCCTGACATTCCTGCAAGCGGCGGCCTTCCAGTGGGTCAATCCCAAGGCCGTCTACATGGGGATCACCGCCCAGACCACCTATGCCCCCCAGGGCGCGGGCTGGACCGGGGCCGTGGCGGTGGCCGGCGTTTTCATCTGCGTCAATATCGTGTCCGTGAACACCTGGGCCATGGGCGGCACGCATGTGCGCCGATGGCTGGCCAGCCCGGCACGGCTGCGGGTGTTCAACTGGACAATGGCGGCACTGCTGGTGCTGACCCTGGTGCCGATCGTTCTGGACCTGGCCTGAATTTCCAGAAATTCAGGCACGGAAGGAATTTCTGGAAATTCCTTCGGCGCGGTTCAGAACGGCACGTCATCGGCCTGCCCGGCGCTGACCACGAACTTGCCCACCACGCGCTTGGCACCGGCCTTGTCGAACTCGATCTGCAGCTTGTCGCCCTCGATCTCCATCACCTCGCCATAGCCGAATTTTTGATGAAAGACCCGGTCGCCGACAGTGAAGGCCGATATCGCCTGCGCGTCGATCACCAGGCCCCGGGCCTCGGCGGGCTGGGACATGGGCCGCCGGTCGCGGCGGGCCTGCATCCGTCGCCATCCGGGCGAATTGTAGGCATCGGCACCGGCGGCCCGGTCCGGTAAGTCCGAGTGCGGCAAGTCCATGCCCCCGCCCGTGCTGCCGTAAAGACCCGGCGGTGTCAGCACCTCGACATGATCCTCGGGCAATTCGTCGATGAAACGGCTGGGCATCTGGCTTTGCCACTGGCCATAGACGCGGCGATTGCCCGCGAACGAGATCGTACAGACCTCTTCTGCCCGGGTGATGCCGACGTAGGCAAGCCGACGTTCCTCTTCCAGGCCCTTGAGCCCGCTTTCATCCATGCTGCGCTGTGACGGAAACAGACCATCCTCCCAGCCCGGAAGGAAGACGGCGGGAAACTCAAGCCCCTTGGCCCCGTGCAACGTCATGATGGTGACCTTTTCCTCGGTCTCCTCGCTTTCGTTGTCCATGATCAGGCTGACATGTTCGAGGAAGCCTTGCAGGTTCTCGAACTGCTCCAGCGCCTCGACCAGTTCCTTGAGGTTCTCCAACCGGCCCGGGGCCTCGGGCGTCTTGTCGTTCTGCCACATGGTGGTGTAGCCGCTTTCGTCGAGGATCATCTCGGCCAGTTCGACATGGGTGTCGGATTCCTCGCGCAGCTGGCGGTGCCAGCGGTCCAGCCCCTGCACCAGTTCGGCCAGGTTGGCGCCGCCCTTGCCCTTGATCAGCCCGCCCTGCACGCAAAGCCGCGCGCCCTCGACCAGGCTGACACCATTGGTCCGCGCGGTGCGCTGGATGGTCTGCACCGCCTTGTCGCCAAGGCCACGTTTGGGGGTGTTGACGATGCGTTCGAAGGCCAGGTCGTCGTCCTGGCTGACCGCCAGGCGGAAATAGGCCATGGCGTCGCGGATCTCCAGCCGCTCGTAGAAACGCGGCCCGCCGATGACGCGATAGGGCAAACCGATGGTCAGGAAGCGATCCTCGAAGGCACGCATCTGGTGGCTGGCACGCACGAGGATCGCCATGGACTCGAGGCTCATCGGGTCGCGCCCTCGGGTGCCGCGCTGCATCGCCTCGACCTCCTCCCCGATCCAGCGGGTCTCTTCCTCGCCGTCCCAGTGGCCGATCAGGCGGACCTTTTCGCCCTCGCCCGCGGCGGTGAAAAGCTCCTTGCCCAGCCGGCCCTTGTTGGCCGCGATCACCCCGCTGGCCGCGCCCAGGATATGGCCGGTCGAGCGGTAGTTCTGTTCCAGCCGCACGACCTTGGCGCCGGGAAAGTCGCTCTCGAATTTCAGGATGTTGCCCACCTCGGCCCCGCGCCAGCCATAGATCGACTGGTCGTCGTCACCTACGCAGCACACGTTCTTGTGCCCCTGCGCCAGTAGCCTCAGCCACAGGTACTGCGCGACGTTGGTATCCTGATATTCGTCTACCAGGATAAAACGGAACCATCGCTGGTATTGCGCCAGCACATCGGGGTGGTCCTGGAAGATCGTGACCATGTGCAACAGCAGGTCGCCGAAATCGGCGGCGTTCAGTTCCTTCAGACGGCGCTGGTAGGCGGCGTAAAGCGGCACGCCGCGCCCGTCATAGGCCGCCGTCTCGGCCACCGGCACGGTGTCCGGCGTCCAGGCCTTGTTCTTCCAGCCGTCGATGATGTTCGCCAGCATCCGCGGCGGCCAGCGCTTGTCGTCGATGTTCTCGGCCGCGACCAGTTGCTTGAGCAGGCGCAGCCGGTCGTCGGTGTCGAGAATGGTGAAGTTGGACTTGAGCCCGACCAGTTCGGCGTGGCGGCGCAGCAGCTTGACGCAGATCGCGTGGAAGGTGCCCAGCCAGGGCATCCCCTCGATCGTCTCTCCCATCAGGGCGCCGATGCGGCCCTTCATCTCGCGCGCGGCCTTGTTGGTGAAGGTCACCGAGAGGATTTCGTTGGGCCGCGCCTTGCCCGTGGTCAGCAGGTGCGCGATGCGGCAGGTCAGCGCCTTGGTCTTGCCCGTGCCCGCCCCCGCCAGCATCAGAACGGGACCGTCCAGCGCCTCGACCGCTTCGCGCTGGGCAGGGTTGAGGCCGTCCAGGTAGGGGGCGGCGGGCCGTGCCATGGCGCGCTGGCTGAGTGGCACGGCGGCCTCGAAGGCGTCATCGTCGGAAAAACTGCTCATGCGCGGCAATCTAGCGTGACTCGGCCCGAGGGGAAAGAACTGTTCCCCGAATGTTCCGAGCCCGATGGGACATTGCCTGTTAACGCTAACGGATACCCAGTTCTCCGCTGTTTACACCTGTCGCGAAATCTTCATAGATTGCTGCGACTGCAAACAGGGGGAGCCTGACCCGTGGCCGATTTCCAGAAGATCCTTGTCGCCAACCGGGGCGAGATTGCCATCCGCATCATGCGGGCCGCCAACGAAATGGGCAAGAAGACGGTCGCCGTCTACGCCGAGGAGGACAAGCTGGGCCTGCACCGGTTCAAGGCGGACGAGGCTTATCGCGTGGGCGAGGGCCTGGGCCCGGTCCAGGCTTACCTGTCGATCGAGGAGATCATCCGCGTGGCAAAGGCCTGCGGGGCCGACGCGATCCATCCCGGTTATGGCCTTTTGTCGGAAAACCCTGAGTTCGTGGATGCCTGCACCGCGGCTGGCATCACCTTCATCGGGCCCAAGGCGGAAACCATGCGCGCCCTGGGCGACAAGGCCAGCGCTCGTCGCGTGGCCATCGAGGCGGGCGTGCCGGTCATCCCCGCGACCGAGGTCCTGGGCGAGGACATGGACGCGATCCGCAAGGCAGCAGCCGAGATCGGCTATCCGCTGATGCTCAAGGCAAGCTGGGGCGGCGGCGGCCGCGGCATGCGTCCGATCGAGTCCGAGGACGAACTGGAGGAAAAGGTGCTGGAGGGCCGCCGAGAGGCCGAGGCCGCCTTCGGCAACGGCGAGGGCTACCTCGAAAAGATGATCACCCGCGCCCGCCACGTCGAGGTGCAGATCCTCGGCGACAAGTCCGGCGAGATCTACCATCTGTGGGAACGCGATTGTTCCGTTCAGCGCCGCAACCAGAAGGTCGTGGAACGCGCCCCCGCGCCCTACCTGTCGGATGCCCAGCGCGAGGACCTGTGCAACCTGGGCCGCAAGATCTGCGCCCATGTCAATTACGAATGCGCCGGCACGGTCGAGTTCCTGATGGATATGGAGACAGGCGCGTTCTACTTCATCGAGGTGAACCCCCGGGTTCAGGTGGAACACACCGTCACCGAAGAGGTGACGGGCATCGACATCGTCCGCGCCCAGATCCTGATCGCCGAAGGCAAGAGCCTGATGGAAGCGACCGGTGTGGCCAGCCAGTATGACGTGAAGCTGGACGGGCATGCCCTGCAATGCCGGGTGACGACAGAGGACCCGCAGAACAATTTCATCCCGGATTACGGCCGCATCACCGCATATCGCGGCGCCACGGGCATGGGCATTCGGCTCGACGGCGGCACGGCCTATTCCGGCGCGGTCATCACCCGCTATTACGACAGCCTGTTGGAAAAGGTCACCGCCTGGGCCCCGACGCCGGAAGCGGCGATTGCCCGAATGGACCGCGCCCTGCGCGAATTCCGCATCCGGGGCGTCAGCACGAACCTCGATTTCGTCATCAACCTGCTGCGCCACCCGACGTTCCTGAATAACGAGTATTCAACGCGGTTCATCGACGAGACCGACGCTCTGTTCGACTTCAAGCCGCGCCGGGACCGGGCCACCAAGATCCTGACCTATATCGCCGACATCACGGTGAACGGGCACCCCGAAACCGCCGGCCGACCGCGACCGGGCGCGGCGGCGATCACGCCGAAACCGCCGGTGCGCGCGGCGGACGACATTCCTGACGGCACCCGCCAGATCCTCGACCGCGCGGGCCCCGAGGCCGTCGCCAAATGGGTGCGGGACCAGAAGCACCTGCTTGTCACCGACACGACCATGCGCGACGGGCACCAGTCGCTGCTGGCCACGCGGATGCGATCCATCGACATGATCAACGCCGCGCCCGGCTATGCCGCCAAGATGCCGGGACTCTTCTCGGTGGAATGCTGGGGCGGGGCCACCTTCGACGTGGCCTATCGATTCCTGCAGGAATGCCCCTGGCAGCGGCTGCGCGACATCCGTGCCAAGATGCCCAATATCCTGACGCAGATGCTGCTGCGCGCCTCGAACGGGGTGGGCTACACCAACTACCCCGACAACGTGGTGCAGGAATTCGTGCGCCAGTCGGCGGAAACGGGCGTCGATGTCTTCCGGGTCTTCGACAGTCTCAACTGGGTCGAGAACATGCGCGTCGCCATGGATGCCGTGCAGGAGGCCGAGAAGATCTGCGAAGGCACGATCTGCTATACCGGTGATATCCTGGACCCGGACCGGGCCAAGTATGACCTGAAATACTATGTCGGCATGGCCAAGGAACTGGAAAGGGCCGGGGCGCACATGCTGGGCCTCAAGGACATGGCCGGCCTGCTCAAGGCCTCTTCGGCCGGGCAGTTGATCCGGGCGCTCAAGGACGAGATCAGCATCCCGATCCACTTCCACACCCATGACACCAGCGGGGCGGCCATCGCCACCGTGCTGGCGGCCTCGGACGCGGGCGTGGACATCATCGACGCGGCGATGGACAGTTTCTCGGGCAACACCTCGCAACCGACGCTGGGCTCCGTGGTCGAGGCGCTGCGCCATACCGACCGGGAGACCGGCCTCGATATCGCCGCCATCCGCGAGATTTCCAACTACTGGGAAACCGTGCGCGCCCATTACGCCGCCTTCGAGAGCGGCCTCCAGGCCCCCGCCTCCGAGGTCTACCTGCACGAGATGCCCGGCGGGCAGTTCACCAACCTCAAGGCACAGGCGCGATCCCTCGGGCTGGAGGAACGCTGGCACGAGGTCGCCCAGGCCTACGCGGATGTGAACATGATGTTCGGAGATATCGTGAAGGTCACACCGTCATCGAAAGTGGTGGGCGACATGGCCCTGATGATGGTCAGCCAGGGGCTGACCCGCGCCCAGGTCGAGGACCCGGCGGTGGATGTCTCCTTTCCCGACAGCGTGATCGACATGATGCGCGGCAACCTGGGCCAGCCGCCGGGCGGCTTTCCCGAGACCATCATCCGCAAGGTGCTCAAGGACGAGAGGCCGAATCTGGAACGGCCCGGCAAGCACCTCCAACCCGTCGACCTCGAGGCGATGCGCAAGGAGGCCAGCGAGAAGCTTGGCGGGATCGAGATCGACGACGAGGACCTGAACGGATACCTGATGTATCCCAAGGTCTTTGCCGACTACGCGACCCGGCACGAGACATACGGCCCGGTCCGCTGCCTGCCCACCTCGACCTTTTTCTACGGGATGGAACAGGGCCATGAGATCAGCGCCGAGATCGATCCCGGCAAGACGCTGGAAATCCGCCTGCAAGCCATCGGCGAGACGGACGAGAACGGCGACGTGAAGGTCTTCTTCGAACTCAACGGCCAGCCGCGCACGATCCGGGTGCCCAACCGCAAGGTCAAGGCCGACAGCAGACAGCGCCCCAAGGCCGACGCCAGCAACCCCGCCCATGTCGGCGCCCCGATGCCCGGCGTGGTGGCCAGCGTCGCGGTCCAGCCCGGCCAGAAGGTCCGCGACGGCGACATGCTGCTGACCATAGAGGCGATGAAGATGGAAACCGGCCTGCACGCCGAACGCGACGGTGTGGTCAAGGCCGTTCACGTCCAGCCCGGCGGCCAGATCGACGCCAAGGACCTGCTCTTGGAATTCGAGTAACCGGCCGGCCGGACCGGGGTCCTGGCTTCCTGGCGACCTGCAAGGCGGGTCGCGGAATGGTCGGGCCCGACAGCTGATCGGGTGCCCTTTCCGGGGTGAGCCGGCGGTTCCCGATACGCCCGCCCGCCATCGCCGCGATGGACGAGACATCGCTGGCCCTTGTCGACCTCACCCGGTCCACGGAGATGGAACGGGCCGTCTTTCAGTCGGTGATCGGCACGAAGAACTGCTTTGAGCGCCGCTTCAGCCGGTCAGACGGCACCTTCCAAGCGGCCCCGGGCCGCTTGGCGTCTGGTCGCCGGGCATGGGCGGGGATCTGCCGGAACGGCCCCCCTGAGACAGCGGGCGACCGCCGATAATTTGTCGTTTTTCCATATGGATGGCTGGACTCCGCTGCTCAGTCGGCCATTTGCCGCGCAGCAGCATTCCGGTCGAGCGCTCCCCCCTTTCAGACCGGCGGAACTCGCCCTAGGTCGCGCCACAGGCACGAGAGCCCGCAACCTCAACTCTCCGGGCGCAGACGCCCGGAAACACGAAAGGCAACGAGCATGTACAAGACGATCATCCTGGCCCTCGCCACGGCGGGCGCCACGTCAACGGCGGCCCTCGCGCAATCCGCGCTGGACGCCTCGGGTGCCGAGAACCGCATCGAAGATCTGAACGAGGATATCGAGGACGACTTCGAGCGCGACACCCCGCAGTTCGGCAACGAAGGCCGCGCCACCGGCTTCACCGGCAGCTTCGCGTTGCAAGGGTCGGCCACCAGTGGCAACACCGATACCGCCACGCTGGGGATCGGAGCCAACATGGGCTATTTCGACGGCGTCAACGGCTATGACCTTCAGTTGAGCTACCAATTCTCGGAAAACGAAGGCGTCACCGACGAGGACAGCCTGCTGTACGAACTGGAATACACCCGCAACTTCGGGCGTGACTACTACGGCTTCGCCAAGGTGCAGGGCAACGTCGAACGCCTGCCTTTTGATACCAGCGACAACTTCCTCGGCGCCGGTGTCGGCTACCGAGTTTTCGACAGCGCCAGCATGCAATGGTCCGTACAGGCCGGTGTCGGCTACCGCGTGGCCGAGTTGAACAGCATCGACGACCTGGAAGAGGGTGCGCTGGCGGTCTCCTCGGACTATTACCAACAGCTGTCGCCCACCCTGGCCCTGACCAACGACACCGATATCATCGGGTCGGAATCGGACACGGTGGTCTACAACGACCTGGGGCTGAACGTTAACATGACCGATACACTCGCGCTGCGCACCAGCGTCGTGACCGAGTATCACACCGACCCCGAACCGGGGAAGGAAGACACCGACAACACCTTCGGCGTCTCGCTGGTCTACAGCTTGGACTGAGGTCGGCCACCTGTTTGCATTTCCCGAGCCCCAGGGGGGCGGTCCCAGAGCGGGACCGCCCCCTTTTTGCTGCCGTGGCCGCGAAATTTTTGCCCGAGCTGCGGCATTTTCCGCTTGCAGCCCAGCGCCAGTTTTCCTAAATCACGCCCTACCGAACGGACGCGGGTGTAGCTCAGGGGTAGAGCATTACCTTGCCAAGGTAAGGGTCGTGAGTTCGAATCTCATCACCCGCTCCAATCGGTTTTCCCGACACCTATGTGTTACGGCGCCCGCCGTGATCGGCCCAAGGGCAATGGCGCGAGTTGATTCCGGGCTTGTCGCCGAGCCTCCGGCGCGTCATGCTGTCGCAGCATCCTCGCTTCAGGGAGCCTGACAGATGTGGGATTTTTCAATGAGACGCGCCATGGGTATCATGCGCGCAACGGCGCCATTCCTGGTGTTCCGCATGACGGTCTATTTCGGCATCGCGCTGGCCTACGTACTGGTCACGGGCACCGGCGCCGGGATCGGCTGGGGCATCGGCAATTTCGGCGACGAGGAGTTCCGCGCCGGATCGACATTCTACGGCGGGATCGCCGGCTTCGGCCTGACCGCAGGGGTGATCTATTTCCTGCGCGAATACTTGCTTTACGTGGTCAAGGCCGGTCATATCGCGGTCATGGTCGAGATGCTCGACGGGCGCGACCTGCCCCGGGGCAAGGGTCAGATCGCCTACGCGAAAGGCATCGTGACCGAGCGCTTCGGCGAAGCCTCCGTCCTTTTCGCGGTGGACCAGCTGGTCAAGGGCGTGATCCGGGCGATCACGGGGCTGGTTCAGGGTCTGATGAATTTCCTGCCGGTTCCCGGTCTGGATCGTATCATGGGCGTGGTGCGTGCCTACCTGCGCCTGGCTGTCGGGCTGGTCGACGAGGTCATCCTGGCCCACGGCATCCGCACCCGGGCCGACAACCCCTGGGACAGCGCGCGCGAGGCACTGGTTCTTTATGGCCAGAACGGCGGGCCGATGCTGCGCAACGCGGCCTGGCTGACACTTTTCACCTACGGGCTGTCGATCCTTGTGTTCCTGGCGATGCTGGCTCCGGCGGCACTGGTCGTCTACCTGATCCCGGGCGCATGGTCGGCGGGCGGGCTGGTTTTCGCGATTGTCTTTGCCTGGGCGGTCAAGGTCGCGCTGATCGAACCCTTTGCCATCGCTTGTCTTTTGCAGGCCTTCTTCAAGATCACCGACGGCCAGGCGCCCAACCCCGAATGGGAAGCCAGGCTCGACGGGGCGTCGCGCAAGTTCGCCCGGATCAAGGACCGTGCCATGGATTGGGCCACCGACGGGCGGACCGCGCCCGGACCGGCGCCCGGGGCCTGAGCGGCAAGACCGCGCAACCTCCGACGCAGCGCTTGTCGGGCGCCTGCCCGGCGGGCTAGGCTAACAACGGGGCGAGAAACATTCTGCCGCCCCGGCAACAACTGACGATGAGGTCCGCCATGACCGTTCCCATCCTCTTCCAATCCCTCGAGGGGCAGACCCGCAAGATCGCCGATTTCGCCGCCGACCAGGTGCGCGAGGCCGGTAAGACGCCGCGCCTGATCGACATGTCGGATCCGATGGTCGAGGTCCCGCTGGACGATGCCGAGAAGGTGATCCTGGCCGCCCCTGTCCATGAACGCCGGCATCCGCAGGAGTTCGAGCTTTTCCTCACCGCCAGCAAGAGCGACCTGGAACGCTGCAAGACGCTGTTGCTGTCGGTCAGTATGAACGCCGCCTTCCCCGAGGGCCGGGCCGAGGCGCAGGACTACCTCACCGAGATGCAGATGCGCACCGGGTTCACCCCCGATGCCAGTGCACTGGTGGCCGGGGCCGTGCAGACGCCGAAATACGACTATTTCGCAACGCAGGTGATCCAGCACGTGGTCCTGAAAGGCAAGGATTTCGACGCCGAGGCGGCGGAACACGAGTTCACCGACTGGGACGCGCTGCGCAGCACGCTGAGCGCTTTCCTCGCCTGAGGGCTAGAGGATCGGCACCTGTGGCGCGGCGTCGCGCGGCAACTGCCCGGTCAGGCGCGGATCGTCGGCGATCTCGACCTGGCGGCAATAGGGTGTGAAGCCCGAACGGACATAGAACGCCAGCGCAGCGGGGCTGTCCAGGGTGCAGGTATGGACATGAAACCGGGTGATCGGCGCGGCCCAGGCCCGGGCCAGCGCCTGTTCCATCAGCCAGCGTCCGGCCCCCTGCCCTTGCAGCTGCGCGGCCAGTCCGAAATAGGCCAGTTCGCACTCACCCGGCGTGCGGAAGTCCAGTTCCAGCAGCCCCAGATCGCGCTCGCCCTGCCGCAGCGAAAAGACCTGCACCTCCGGATCATGCAGAATGGCCGCCAGGGCCGCGTCGTCCATCCCCAGCCGCGAGAACCAAAGCCAATCGCGCCCCACCCGCGTGAAAAGCGCGCGATACCAGACCGGGTCGGCGCGGTCGTGGGCCACCAGTTCGGCCGTGATCGGCGGGACGGGCCGCGGCGCGGGCCGTTGATACATCTGCAAATGCGTCACCACGGCGGCCAACTTGCCCGGTGGAACGTCCGAATGCCCGTCTGGCAGCATCAGAACGCCTTGAAGGTCAGGGTCGTGAGGCTGCGCTCGATCCCGTCGATGTCGAGCAGGTTTTCATTGATGTAGCGGCCCACGTCGGCGGCTTCGGGGACGTAGAGCTTCATCAGCAGGTCCCATTCGCCCGAGGTCGAGTAGAGCTCGGAATGGATTTCCTTGAGCGCGATGGCATCGGCCACCCGATAGGTCGTGCCGGGGCGACAGCGAATCTGAACGAAGACACAGGTTTTCATGGCGCGGGTCCTTGCGGTTTCGGCGCAGGCTGGCACGGGCGCGCGCCAAGGGCAATGCGATGTCGCCGCACGGTCACGCCCTCGCACGGGCCGCATGGAACGCGGCCGCGCGGCGCTGGCCCGCGGATTCGAAAGGCGCTACAAGGGGTCGAAACGCGCGGTGCGCAACAGGCAGGAGCGGCAAATGACCAAGGCCATGTTCGTGATGTCCACCGGGCGCTGCGCGACGCAGTACCTGGCCCATTCCCTTCGCGACCGTGCCGAGGATGTCGTGGTCGAGCACGAGCCCATCGGAGCGCGCTATCGCCCGCGCCTGGGCTATCGCAAACCCAACAAGCTGCACGAAACGCTGGGCCGCAACCTTCATATCCAGCGCAAGTTCTTCGAGATCGAGGATCATCTTGCGGCCGGACGGCGCTATGTCGATGTGGGCTGGCCCACCTTCGCCTGGCTGGACTACCTCGAGTCTCGTTTCGGCGACCGGTTCGAGTTCATTCACCTGGTACGCAACCCCTTCCACGTCGCGGCCTCCACCCTGACGCACGGGGCCTTTGCCGGGCGCGAGGACATGCGAACGCGCACCTGCTTCATCCGCGGCACCGACCGCAACGTCAGACACGCAGAGTTCGCCCAAGCCTATGACGGGTTCACCCCATACGAAAAGGCCCTTTACAGTTGGCTCGAGATCAACGCCCATGTCCAGGACGCCCATGACAAGCCCGGCTTTCGCGGATTGTATCGATTCGAGGATCTGTTCTCGGGCAACGGCGGGGCGCTGGACACCATCGCGACCACGATCATGGGCCGCCCCGTCATGGGGCTCACCTCCGAACCCTACGACAAGTACAGCCGGCGGCTCAAGGCGGGGATCGAACTGAAGAACGAGGATCTCCATCGCACGGTGGTCGATCGCGCGGTGGCCCTTGGCTATGACCGGGGCGAGATGGAAAGCTCTCTCGACGTACCGGAACTGGAAGCCCTCTACATGGCCCAGCGCGTCGCCAAGACCACCTGAGGCACCGCCCGTTCCGCTGCCCGCTTGGCGAAGACTGCCGCGGGCCCTATAAGCGCCGAAACCCGAGCCGGAAAAGGATCGCCCCGATGCGCAAGGCCACGATCAGCCGCAAGACCGCCGAGACCGAGATCACCGTCGAGATCGACCTCGACGGGAGCGGGCAGTATGACAACCGGACCGGCGTGGGGTTCTTCGACCACATGCTCGACCAGCTGTCGCGCCATTCGCTGATCGACATGACCCTGCACGCCGCGGGCGACCTGCATATCGACGCCCATCACACGGTCGAGGATTGCGGCATCGCCCTGGGCCAGGCGCTGCTTCAGGCGCTGGGCGACAAGCGCGGAATCACGCGCTATGGGGAATGCCACCTCGCCATGGACGATGCACAGGTGCGCTGCGCGCTGGACCTGTCGGGCCGGCCCTACCTGGTCTGCAACCTCGACCTGCCCACGGACAGGATCGGCGCCTTCGACACCGAACTGGTGCGCGAATTCCTCCAGGCGCTGGCGACCCATGGCGGCATCACGCTGCACGTCGACCGTCTGCACGGCTTCAACAGCCACCACATCGCCGAGGCCGCCTTCAAGGCGGTGGCCCGGGCCCTGCGTCAGGCCGTGGAACCCGACCCGCGCAAGGGCGATGCCATTCCATCGACCAAGGGCGCGCTGTGACCACCGTTCTGATCGACTATGACAGCGGCAACCTGCACTCGGCGCAGAAGGCCTTCGAGCGGATGGCCCACGAGGTCGATGCGGGCGACGTGATCGTCACCTCGGACCCGGACGCGGTGCGCCGGGCCGACCGCGTGGTCCTGCCTGGCGACGGGGCCTTTCCCCATTGCCGCGACCAGTTGTTCGGCCTGTCGGGCATGGCCGAGGCCGTGACCGAGGCGGTCGAGAGCCGGGCCGTGCCCTTCCTGGGTATCTGTGTCGGGATGCAGATGCTCGCCAGCCTGGGCCATGAATACGAGGAAACCCCGGGCTTCGGCTGGATCCCTGGAGAGATTTGCCGGATCACCCCGGACGATCCCACCCTGCCGGTGCCGCACATGGGTTGGAATGACCTTGTCGTGGACCGCAAGCATCCCGTGCTGGAGGGGCTCGAGAACGGAGACCATGCCTATTTCGTCCACAGCTGGGCGATGCGGGTCGCCGACCCCGCCCACCTGGTCGCGCATGTGGACTACGGCGGGGCCGTCACCGCGGTCGTCGGGCGCGACACGATCGTCGGCACACAGTTCCACCCCGAAAAGAGCCAGGCCACCGGCCTGCGCCTGATCGCCAATTTCCTGTCATGGCGCCCATAGCGCCAAATGGACCTGCGGTGTCAGCTGCGACAAGATTTCATGACGATTTCTGTCGGCATTCAATTGCATCTCATTCGCATTTGACGCATATCTCGGTCACCGTGATGGACAAAAAGGGGCAGAGCGGCCGATGCGTGATGGAAATATCTTTCTGCTCATGATGACCGTCTTGCCTTTTGTCCACGCCCTGTGCCCCGGCCTCTTGACACGGTCAGGGCGCATGGCCGACGCCATTTTCATGGCCCCTTCCAAGGCCGTTAACCGGACCGCGCCTGCGGCTCGGTCGCGCGCGACCGAGCGCGGCTGCACGTGGTGCGGAACCCTTGATCTTCGGATCCCCTGAGGACGGAAAAGCCCTCGGAGGCAATGAACCGAACGGCCCAGACGCGGGCCGGAACACGAGGAGGAACATGAATGGGCGCCGATACCGGCAGCACCGCGGGGAACGGATGGGTCGGCATCCTGCCCACCATCGCCTCGGCCGCGATCTTCGCCTGGTTCCTTGGGTTCATCCCCGCCGTGGCCGACGGCCAGACGCCGGGGTGGATTCTGGACTGGGTCCCGTCGCTGGGCATATCCGTGGCCTTTCTCGTGGACGGGCTGGCCCTGACCTTCGCCCTGCTGATCTCGGGGATCGGTACCCTGGTGTTCCTCTATGCGAACAGTTACCTGGCCGGGCATCCCCAGTTCGCCCGCTTCGCACTGTTCCTGTTCAGCTTCATGCTGGCGATGCTGGGGCTGGTGCTGGCCGATGATCTGATCGCGCTCTTCGTCTTCTGGGAACTGACGACGATAACCTCCTACCTGCTGATCGGTTTCGGCCACGAGACCGAGAAGGGGCGGCGCTCGGCCTTGCAGGCGCTTTTCGTGACCGGCTTCGGCGCTCTGGCGATGCTGGCGGGCTTCATCCTGCTGGGCAATGCCGCGGGCACATTCCGCATATCGGAAATCATCCCGCAGGCCGGGGCCATCGTCGCCCACCCGCACTACCTGGCAATCCTGATCCTGGTCCTTCTGGGCGCCCTGACCAAATCGGCGCAGTTTCCCTTTCATTTCTGGTTGCCGAATGCCATGGCCGCGCCCACGCCGGTCTCGGCCTTCCTGCACTCGGCCACCATGGTCAAGGCCGGGGTCTACCTCATGGCACGGTTGCACCCGGCCCTGTCGGGCACCGAGGTCTGGATCTGGACGCTGACCGTTCTGGGCGCGATCACTGCGGTGCTGGCAAGCCTGCTTGCAATGCGCCAGACCGACCTCAAGCAGGCGCTGGCCTATACCACGCTGATGGCGCTGGGCACGTTGACGATGTTCCTGGGCCAGGATTCGGCCTACGCCATGACCGCCTTCGCGACCTTTCTGGTCGTACATTCGCTCTACAAGGCGGCCCTGTTCCTGGTCGTCGGCTGCATAGACCACGAAACCGGGACCAGAGAGGTGGAGATCCTGGGCGGGCTCGCCCGGCTGATGCCCGTCACCGCGCTTGCGGCGGCGCTGGCTGCGGCCTCGATGGCCGGTCTGCCCCCCTTCATCGGGTATATCGGCAAGGAACTGATCTACGCCGGCTCGATCGCGGCGGTGCCCTCGTCCGTACTGGTGACGGGGGCGGCGCTGGCCGCGAACGCCCTGATGGTCGGTGTCGCGGGCGTGGTGGCCATCGGGCCGTTCTGGCGGCGCGCCGGTGGCACGATGCCCAAGACCCCGCACGAGGCCCCCTGGCCGATGCTGGCAGGCCCGGTCATCCTCGCGGTGGCGGGCACGGCCTTCGGGATCTTCCCCGCTCTGCTGCAAGGCACGTTGATCGACCCGACGGCCGGGGTGCTCATCGGCGATTTCGACAAGGTCAAGGAACTCAAGCTCTGGGCCGGTGTGAACCTGCCGCTCTACCTGTCGCTGGCGACCTTCGCGCTGGGCTTCCTGCTCTACGGCTTTGCGGGCCGTGTGCGTGCGGGCCTCGCCGCGGCCGACCGGGCCACACCCACCGCCGACCCGATCTGGGATGACTTCCTGAAGGGACTGAAGGGCCTCGCCGCCTGGCAAACCCGCGCCATCCAGACCGGGGTGTTGCGGCAATACATGTTCGTCACCTTCGCCACCGTCTTCGTGACATTGGCCGTGACGATGGTGGTCCGAGACGCCGGGCTGGCCCTGCCCGCTTTCGATACCGCGGAACCTCTGGGGATCGCGCTGGTCGCGCTCATCATGCTGGGCGCGGGCCTGGCGGCCATCACGGCAGACCGGATCACCGCCATGGCCGCCCTTGGTGTGTCCGGCATCGGCGTGGCCATGGTCTTCATCGTCTTCTCGGCGCCGGATGTGGCAATCACGCAGCTCATGGTCGAGACCCTCGTGGTCGTCCTCGTCGCCGTGGCGCTGCTGCGGCTGCCCCGCCTTGAAAGCGCGCGGCAGGACTTTCGCCCCTGGGATGCGCTTCTGGCCGTCGGGGTGGGTGCCGTCGTGACGGTTATCCTGTTGGCGGTGGTCGCCGTCCCGCTCGACCGGCGGCTGAGCGACTATTTCGAGGCCACCGCCTGGCCCGAGGCCTTCGGGCGCAACATCGTCAACGTGATCCTCGTGGATTTCCGCGCCCTCGACACCTTCGGCGAAATCGCGGTCGTGGTGATCGCGGCGCTGGCAGCCTATGCCCTGCTGCGCACCACGCGAGCAGACGACACGGAGGACAGCAAATGAACTCGGTCATCCTGCGCGCCGGGACGCGTTACCTCGCCGGTCTGCTGCTGGTCTTCTCCATCTACATGTTGCTGCGCGGACACAACGAGCCGGGCGGCGGTTTCATCGGCGGGCTGATCGGGGCAACGGGCTTCGTGCTCTTCGCCATTGCCTGCGGCACCGAGGACGCACGGCGATCCCTGCGGGTCGAGCCACAGGCCATCGCCGCCGTCGGGCTGGGTATCGCCCTCCTCGCCGGGCTGGCCGCGGCCCTTTTCGGCGATGACCTCTTCACCGGCCAGTGGCTGTTCATCAACGCCACCGAAACCGAGAAGGGCCTGCCGCTCTCGACGGTGCTGGTCTTCGACATCGGGGTCTACATGGTTGTGCTCGGGTCGATCCTCACGCTGGTCTTTGCCATGGAAGAGGAGATCTGAGTTGGAAGCCCTGCTTGCCATTGCCATAGGCGTGCTCGTCACCTGCTCGGTCTACCTGATGCTGGCGCGCAACGTCCTGCGCTTCATCTTCGGACTGGTCCTGATCTCGAACGCGGCGAACCTGACGATCTTTACCGCCGGGCGCCTGACGCTGGGCAGCCCCCCGCTTATCCCGGAGGGGGCCGAGGCACCGGCCGCCGAGGTGGCCAATGCACTGCCCCAGGCACTTGTCCTGACGGCCATCGTGATCGGCTTCGGGCTTTTCGCCTTCGCGCTGGTCCTGGTGTTCCGGGCCTACACCTCGCTCGGCACGCTCCATACAGACGACATGCGCGTCGCGGAACCGCGGGAGACGGACAAGGCATGAGCTGGTATCTCGCGACACCCCTTGCGCTGCCTTTCCTGACGGCGGTGCTGGCCTTCCTCTGGCGCAAGCGTGCGGCAGGTCGTTGGATTTCCCTTCTCGGCAATGCGTTCTTGCTGGGTGCTGCCGGCCTTCTGATGGTCGAGGTTCTGCGCGAAGGCGTGATCGCGGGGCAGATGGGCGGCTGGCGCGCGCCGTTCGGCATCACGCTCGTCGCTGACTACCTGGGCGCGGTCATGGTCGTCATCACGGCAATCACGGCGTTCGCCACGGCGCTTTATGCCATGGGCGACATCGACGAGGCGAAAGAACGCCTGGGCTACCATGCGCTGTTCAACCTGCTGATCGCGGGCGTCACGGGGGCCTTCCTGACCGGGGACCTCTTCAACCTCTACGTCTGGTTCGAGGTCATGCTGATCTCGAGCTTCGGCCTGCTGGTGCTGGGTGGGTCGCGCGCGCAGATCGACGGCGGCGTGAAATACGTGACGCTGAACCTCGTCTCGACAATCCTGTTTCTTGCCGGGATCGGCCTTTTGTATGGCATGACCGGCACGCTGAACATGGCCGACCTCGCGCTCCGCGTGCCGCAGGTCGAGAACCAGGGCATGGTCACCGTCATCGCGATGCTGTTCATGATCGCGTTCGGGGTGAAGGCGGCCGTGTTTCCGTTGTTCTTCTGGCTGCCTGCCGCCTACCACACACCGGCCTTCTCGGTCTCGGCGGTCTTTGCCGGGCTATTGACCAAGGTCGGGGTCTACGCGCTGATCCGCATGTTCACGCTGGTGTTCACCGGCGACACCGGCTTCACGCACGAGATCCTGCTTTGGGTCGCGGGCTTTACCATGGTGACCGGAGTGCTGGGCGCGGCGGCCCAGAACGAAATCCGCAAGATCCTGTCGTTCCACATCGTCAGCCAGATCGGGTACATGATCCTCGGTCTCGCGCTTTACACGCCGCTGGGGATCGTGGGCGCCGTGTTCTACCTCGTCCACCACATCATCGTGAAGGCAAACCTGTTCCTGATCGGCGGCGTCGTGCACCGCGCGACCGGGTCCACGGACCTGGCCCGCATCGGCGGACTTTACAAGGCGGCGCCCCTGCTTGGCGTCCTGTTCCTGATCCCCGCCTTCTCTCTTGCCGGCTTCCCACCCCTGTCGGGCTTCTGGGCGAAATACGTGATCGTCGCTGCGGCCCTCGAGGATCAGGGCTGGGTGATCGCCGGCGTCGCACTTGCCGTCGGCCTGCTGACGATCTACTCGATGACCAAGATCTGGGCCGAGGCCTTCTGGAAGAAGCACCCCGCGGGTTATGAACCGGAACTGAACCGCGTTTCGGCCGCGCCCCGGCGCTGGATGCTTGCACCCATCGCAGGGCTGGCGACGCTGACCATGATCATCGGCCTTTTTCCCGAGCCCTTCGTGGTCTTTGCAGAGACCTCGGCGCAACAACTGCTTGAGCCTGCCGGCTATATCACCGCGGTGCTGGGAGACGCGCCATGAACACCCTTGCCGTGAACCTGCTTCTCGCCGTTCTCTGGAGCGCCTTCTTCGGGAACTTCGGGCTCCTGGTCCTGGGCTCGGGATTTGTGCTGGCCTACCTGGTGATGTGGCTGCTGCAACCGCTGACCGGCGGTCCGTCACCCTATTTCGCCCGCGTTTTCTACTGGATCAAGCTGGCGATCTTGTTCCTCTATGAACTCGTGGTCTCGAGCCTCCAGGTTCTGTGGGACATCGTCACACCGGGCTACAATGCCCGGCCCGCGATCATCGAGGTGCCTCTGGACGTGAAATCCGATGCCGGCATACTTCTGGTGACAAATCTGATCTCGCTGACCCCCGGAACCTTGTCGCTGGACGTCAGCGAGGACCGCAAGACACTGAGCATCCACGCCATGTTCGCGGACGACCCCGCGGCTGTCTGCCAAACGATCAAGTCCGGCATGGAGAAATGGGTGATCGACGCCGTTGAAGGGAGGCGCGCATGACAGTCCTTACCATGGCCGTGAATGCGGGCTTCCTTCTGGTCTTCCTGGCGGTGGCACTGGGGTTCATCCGGCTGGTGCGGGGTCCAACGATGCCGGATCGCGTGGTGGCGCTGGACATGATGACAGTGGCGATCGTGTCCTTCTGCGGGCTGATGGCCGTGCGCTCGGAGGTTCAGGCGTTTCTGGACGTTGCCCTCGCGCTGGCACTGGTCGGCTTTCTTGCCACCGTGGCGCTGGCCCGGTTCGCCGAGCGTCGTCGAAGTCGCGGCCAGGAAGGAGACGGTTGATGATGGATCTTTTGGCGGCAGGGCTCCTGCTGGTGGGCGGCGCGCTGATCCTCGTGGCGGGAATCGGTATCCTGCGCATGCCCGATGTCTTCATCCGCATGCATGCCTCGACCAAGGTCGGGACGCTGGGGTCGGGTCTGATCATGGCCGGGGCCGCGGTCCATTTCGGGGCGCCAACCGTTATCTTCAAGGCCGTGCTGATCGTGCTGTTCCTGTTGCTGACGGCACCGATTGGCGCGCACATGATCAGCCGCGCGGCCTTGCGGATCGGCGTCGAGCCGTGGGGCGTGGACACGGCGGACAAGGACCCGGCAAGCCAAATCACGGACCAGGACAAGACAGGCGTATAGGGCGGGCCCCTATAGAGCAACGACACGCCGCCGCGTAACCGGAACTCGCGGACGCATTCGACGTCAGGACGCGTGAAAAGTGGAACCGCGCCACGCGGTGGCGCGGTTCAATATCTGGGCGGGCCCCCTACTCTGCCGCGTCCCTGTAAGCCTCCAGCGGCGGGCAGGTGCAGATGAGGTTTCGGTCGCCGTAGACATTGTCGACCCGGCCCACCGGGGCCCAGTACTTGTCCACCTTGAAGCTGCCTGCCGGAAAGCAGGCGGCCTGCCGCGAGTAGGGCCGGTCCCAGTCGTCCTTGACCATGTCCTGCATGGTGTGGGGCGCGTGTTTCAACGGGTTGTTGTCCTGCGGCCAATCGCCTTTTTCGACCTTCCGGATTTCCTCGCGGATGCCCAGCATGGCGTCGCAAAAGCGGTCTAGCTCGGCCTTGTTCTCGCTCTCGGTGGGTTCCACCATCAGCGTTCCGGCCACCGGCCAGGACATGGTCGGCGCGTGAAACCCGCAATCCATCAGCCGCTTGGCAATGTCATCGACTGTCACGCCCGCCTCGGCAAAGGCGCGGGTGTCGATGATGCATTCATGCGCGACATGGCCGTTGTCGCCGGAAAAGAGCACCTTGTAGGCCCCTTCCAGCCGCTTGGCGATGTAGTTGGCGTTGAGGATCGCCACGCGGCTTGCCTGGGTCAGTCCCTCGCCCCCCATCATCAGCACGTAGGCCCAGGAGATCGGCAGGATGGACGGCGACCCATAGGGCGCCGCGGCCACCGGCCCCTGCTCGCCCCCAAGGGCCGGATGCCCGGGCAGGTGCGGCGCCAGCTGCGCCTTGACCCCGATCGGCCCCATGCCGGGGCCGCCGCCGCCATGCGGAATGCAAAAGGTCTTGTGCAGGTTGAGGTGACTGACATCCGCGCCGATCTCGCCCGGCTTGGACAGTCCCACCATGGCGTTCAGGTTGGCCCCGTCCAGGTAGACCTGGCCGCCGAACTCGTGCGTGATCTCGCAGACCTCTCGAACGGTATCCTCGAAGACGCCATGGGTGCTGGGATAGGTGATCATGCAGGCGGCCAGGCTATCGCCCGCGGCCTCGGCCTTGGCGCGGAAATCCTCCACGTCGATATCGCCGCGGTCGGTACAGTTCACCACGACCACGTCCATCCCGCACATGTGTGCGCTCGCCGGATTGGTGCCATGGGCGTTGACCGGGATCAGGCAGGTCTTGCGCTGGGTGTCACCGTTGGCCGCGTGATAGGCCATGATCGTCAGCAGGCCGGCGTATTCCCCCTGCGCGCCCGAATTGGGCTGCATCGACATCGCGTCATAGCCGGTGATGGTGCACAGCTTCTCGGAGAGATCCTCGATCAGTTCCGCGTAGCCCTGCCATTGATCGGCGGGAGCGAAGGGGTGGATCAGGCTGAACTCGCGCCAGCTGACCGGCATCATCTCGGCGGCCGAATTCAGCTTCATCGTGCAGGACCCCAGCGGGATCATGGCCCGGTCCAGTGCCAGGTCACGGTCGGACAGGCGCCGCATGTAGCGCATCATCTCCGTCTCGGCCCGGTTCATGTGGAACACCGGGTGCTCCATGTAGTCCGAGCGCCGGTGAAGCGTCTCGGGCACCCGGTATTCGGGCGTAAGGTCATCGTCCTCGCGGTCGATCCCGAAGGCGCGCCAGACCTTCTCGATCACGGGCCGCCGCGTCGCCTCGTCAAGCGAGATGCCGACCTGCGTTTCGCCGACGGCGCGCAGGTTGATCCCCTCGTCCACGGCGGATTCCATCACCGCTTTCTGCCGCGCTCCGACCTCGACGGTGATCGTATCGAAAAAGGCGCCGGGCTGAACCTCGAACCCGGCTTCTTCCAGGCCCCTGGCCAGGCGAACCGTCTTGCGGTGGATGCGCTGCGCAATGGCCTTGAGCCCCTCGGGGCCGTGAAACACCCCGTAGAAGGACGCCATGACGGCAAGCAGCGCCTGCGCGGTACAGACGTTGCTGGTGGCCTTCTCGCGGCGGATATGCTGCTCGCGCGTCTGCAGGGACAGCCGATAGGCCGTGTTGCCGTGGCTGTCGACGCTGACGCCGACGATCCGCCCCGGCATGTGGCGCTTGTAGGCCGTCTTGCAGGCGAAATAGGCTGCATGCGGCCCGCCCAGTCCCATCGGCACACCGAACCGCTGGGTGTTGCCCACCGCGATATCCGCGCCCATCGCGCCGGGTTCCTTCAACAGTGTCAGCGCCAGCAGGTCCGCGGCCACGATGCCGATCGCCTTCTCGGCATGCAGCGCCGAGATCTGCGGGGTGACATCGCGCAGACCGCCATGGGTGCCCGGATACTGGAAGATCGCCCCGAAGACCGCAGCGGCGTCCAGGTCCTCGGGCGCGCCGACGACCACCTCGATGCCCAACGGGGCGGCGCGGGTCTGCATGACGGCGATGTTCTGCGGGTGGCAGTTCGCGTCCACGAAGAACGCGCGCGCCTTTGATTTCGCAACCCGCTGCGCCATGACCATGGCCTCGGCGCAGGCCGTGGCCTCGTCCAGCAGCGAGGCATTGGCGATCTCAAGGCCCGTCAAGTCGGCGACCATGGTCTGGAAATTGAGCAGCGCCTCCAGGCGGCCCTGCGAAATCTCGGGCTGGTAGGGGGTATAGGCGGTATACCAGGCGGGGTTTTCCAGCACGTTGCGCTGGATCACCGGCGGCGTGACCGTGCCGTGATAGCCTTGGCCGATCAGGCTGGTCAGGACCTCGTTCTTCGCCGCCACCTGGCGCATGTGGTTGAGCAGTTTGCGCTCGGACATGGGCTTGCCGAAGTCCAGCGGCTCGGCCTGGCGGATCGCCTGCGGTACGGTCTCGTCGATCAACTGGTCGAGGCTGTCCACGCCGATCACCTTGAACATCTCGTCCATCTCGGCAGGCGAGGGCCCGATGTGGCGGCGGTTGGCAAAGTCATAGGGCAGATAGTCGGTCGGGGTGAAGGGCATCGAACACCTGTTTTTCTGGGTTGAAAATACCGCGGATGGAGGCTGCGCCCCCTATGCGCCGATGAAGTCCTTGTAGGCGTCGGCATCCATCATGCCGTCCAGCGCCGAAAGATCCGCCACCTTCATCTTGAAGAACCAGGCTTCGCCCAGCGGGTCGGAATTTACCAGGTCCGGGCTGTCGGTCAGGGTTTCGTTGACCTCGACGATCTCGCCGTCCAGCGGCGCAAGGATGTCCGAGGCCGCCTTGACGCTTTCGATGACCACGACCTCGTCGTCCTTGGCCACCTCGCCGCCTGCCTCTGGCAGTTCGACGAAGACCACGTCGCCAAGCTGGGTCGCGGCGTGCTCGGTGATGCCGACCACCACGTGGTCGCCCTCGACGCGCAGCCATTCATGTTCCTCGGTGAATTTCATGTCTCTCTCCTTCAGGTCTTGTAGCTGGATGGCCGGAACGGCAGTTCGCAGACGGTCACGGGCAGGCGCTTGCCGCGCACCTCGCCCCAAAGCGGCGTGCCCAGCGCGGCATGTGCCGTGCCGACGTAGCCCATGGAAATCGCGCATCCGGTCGAGGGGCCGTGGGCGCCCGACGTCACCTCGCCCACCGACCGGGTCGCCTCTTGTTCGGCGAAGAGCGGCGTTCCGGCCCGCATCGGCGCGCGCCCCTCGGGGCGCAGGCCGACGCGCAACCGCGCGGGACCATCGACCAGATGGTGCCGGATGCGTGCGAAGCCCGGGTAATCTCCGGCCTCGCGCCGCGCCTTCTGGATCGCCCAGGTCAGGTTGGCCTCGACGGGGGTGGTGGTCTCGTCCAGATCGGCGCCGTACAGGCACAGGCCCGCCTCCAGCCGCAGGCTGTCGCGGGCGCCAAGGCCGACCGGCGCGACCGCATCATCCTCGAGCAATGCGCGGGCCAGCGTCTCGGCCGCGCCTTCGGGCACTGAAATCTCGTAACCATCCTCGCCGGTATAGCCAGACCGCGAAATCCACAGCTCCCCGAAATCTGAGGCATGCGTTTCCACATCCATGAAGCGCATTTCCACCACGTCGGGGATCAGTCGGGACAGCGCCGCCTCGGCCCTCGGGCCCTGCAGCGCCAGCAGGGCACGGTCGGTGATCTCTTCCACCTGTGTCGTCGCCAGTGCCGCACGCATGTGCGCGATGTCAGCGGCCTTGCAGGCCGCGTTGACCACAACGAAAAGATCATCGCCACGGTTGGCGATCATCAGGTCATCCAGGATGCCGCCCGCGTCATTGGTGAAGAAGGCGTAGCGCTGGCGGCCCGGTTTCAGCGTCTGCACCGCCTGGGGCACGAGAGCTTCCATCTCGGCGGCCGCCTCGGGTCCGCGCAGGATCACCTGCCCCATGTGGCTGACATCGAACAGACCCGCGTTCTCGCGAGTCCAGAGGTGTTCCTGCATGACACCGGCGGCATATTGGACGGGCATCTCGTAGCCCGCGAAGGGCACGAATTTCGCCCCCAAGCTGGCGTGCAGGTCGTAAAGCGGCGTTCTTTTCAGGTCGGCCATGCATGCTCCGGTCCGTTGGGCCGGGGGCAGGCCCCCGGGCATTGGATGCGGGCGCGGCCCGCGGTCAATGCCCCCTCTGTCCGTTTGCCTGAGATCGCTATCCCTTCGGCGGGTGCATGTGGCACCACTCTCCAGAGTCCTGTCACGCGGCGGTCCTGAAGCCTGAGAGTTTACCGGGGCGGTTGCTCCTTCGGCACTGGCGCTGCCAGTTCTCCCGTCACGCGTGGCGACCGTAGCGCGAGAGTCCCCCGATCACAAGCCCCCCGGGCCGACACGGCATTGAAAGGTTTGGCTTTGCCGTGACGCTCGGCTTGCTTTAACATAGTGAAAATTGAATATGAAAACGGGAGGAACCCCATGCAAATCGACCGCCGCACCCTGCTCTTGACCGGCAGTGCCGCCCTTGGCGCCGCCGCCTTGCCCCGCTGGGCCCATGCGCAGATCACCCTGGGCGATGTCCGCATCGACACGCTCAGCGACGGCAACCTGGTGCTGCCGCGAGATTTCCAGTTCGGCGATCTGCCACAGGACGAGGTCACGGCGATTCTCCAGCGCCACGGGATTACCGGCAACGAGCTGACGCCGGACTGCAACGTAACCCTGATGCGCGACGGCACCAACACGGTGATCTTCGACGTGGGCGCCGGGCCGAACTTCATGCCCTCCGCAGGCACTCTGTGGGAGGCGCTGGACGCGATCGGCGTCACGCCAGCCGAGGTCACACACGTGGTCTTCACCCACGCCCATCCTGATCACCTCTGGGGATTGCAGGACGATTTCGGCGATCTCGTGTTTCCCGAGGCGCAATACCTGATCGGCCGCGCGGAACGCGACTACTGGCTCGATCCTGCCACACCCGACACCATCGGCGAGGCACGCCTGGCCTTCGCAGCCGGCGCGATACGTTACCTTGGCGCGCTGGAAGATCGGCTGACGGTCTTCGAGGACGGCGCGGAAATCCTGCCCGGCGTCGCCGCCCGCGCCACTTTCGGTCACACGCCCGGGCACATGTCCTTCGAGCTGCGTGGTGGCAGTGAAAGCGTGATGGTGCTGGGCGATTGCATCGGAAACGAACACGTGGCCTTCGCGCGCCCCGAGTGGGTTTCCGGCTCGGACCAGGACCAGGAGATGGGGGCGCGGACCCGCGCGGCGTTGCTGGACCAATTGGCCAGCGAACAAATGGCCTTTGTCGGTTTCCACCTGCCCTATCCGGGGATCGGGCGGGCCGAACCGTCGGGCGATGCCTATCGCTTCATCGCGGCGTGACCGCAGAAACGGAAACGGGGCCGGTCTTCCGGCCCCGCCAAGGGAATTCCGGCAGTTTCTTCCGCGTTACTGCGCCGCCAGGGGCTGACGCGCCAACTGGCACTGGGTCCAGAGATCACAGAGCGCCCCCACGAGACGATCGATGTCCGCTTGCGAATGAACCGGGCCGGGCGTAATGCGCAACCGCTCGGTCCCCTTGGGAACCGTGGGATAGTTGATCGGCTGGATGTAGATTCCGAACCGGTCCATCAGCGTGTCGCTGATGAACTTGCACTTGACTGGGTCGCCCACCATCACCGGGATGATATGACCGGGGTTGGGAAGATGCGGGATGCCGATCTCGTCAAGCCGCTCGCGCACCTGCGCGACCTTTTTCTTTTGCAGGTCGCGTTCCGCCGCCGAGGCTTTCAGGTGCCGGATCGAGGCGCAGGCTCCTGCCGCGACCGCTGGCGGCAGCGCGGTGGTGAAGATGAAACCACTCGAAAAGGAACGCACGAAATCCACCAGGTCGGCCGAGGCCGAGATATAGCCGCCGACCACGCCGAACGCCTTGCCCAGCGTGCCCTCGATCACGGTCAGCCGGTCCATCAGCCCCTCGCGTTCGGCGATGCCGCCACCGCGCGGTCCATACATGCCAACGGCGTGCACCTCGTCGAGATAGGTCATGGCGTTGTAGCGGTCGGCCAGGTCGCAGATCTCGCGAATGGGCGCGATGTCGCCATCCATGGAATACACACTCTCGAAGGCGATCAGCTTGGGCGCATTCGCCGGCAGCGCCCGAAGCTGGGCCTCAAGGTCCTGCAGGTCGTTATGCTTCCAGATGACCTTCTGCGCCTTGGAATGGCGGATCCCCTCGATCATGCTCGCATGGTTGAGCGCGTCCGACAGGATCACCAGCCCCGGAATCCTGGCCCCCAGCGTGCCGAGCGTGGCCCAGTTCGAGACATAGCCCGAAGTGAACAGAAGCGCCGCCTCCTTGCCGTGAAGGTCGGCCAGCTCACGTTCCAGCAGAACGTGATGATGGGTGGTGCCGGAAATGTTGCGCGTGCCCCCGGCCCCGGCCCCCACGGTATCGAGCGCCCCGTGCATGGCCGCCAGCACGTCGGGGTGCTGGCCCATGCCAAGGTAATCATTGGAACACCAGATCGTCACGTCGCGGACGGCATCGTCCAGATGGTTCCGAGCCTTGGGAAAGGCACCGCGCTCCCGCTCCAGGTCGGCGAAGACGCGATAGTTGCCCTCATCCTTCAGACGCGTGAGTTCGGAGCGGAAGTAGTCGTCATAGTCCATGTCTGGTCAGTTCCCCACGGCAGCCTGGACGATCTCGTCCAGAAGGGATTCGACGGTCTGCATGGGCCCATCCGGATAGGTGCGATGCCCCACCATGACCTCGCCATCCTGTTCGGTGACGAAGACACCGTAGGGGCAATGCGCGATGTTCATCGGGTCGGCTTCCATGACCTCGCGCGAAACGGTGGCCGAGCAGAACAGGAAGACATCGGCGGCGTCGAAGATCGTGACGTCCGACCCCACGTCCTCCGCCGTACGGTTGAGCATCTCGCCAACGTGGCTGACATAGTCGACGACCAAGCCCCGGCCGATGATCTCGTTCTCGACGGCGAAGGTGGCGTCATCGAAACTGCCCTCGAAAGGTGTCATGACGGCCTCTTGCCCAAGGGCGGTCGAGGCGGTGAGGCACAGGGCCAGCGCGGCAATCGTTTTCATGGAATATCCTCCGTGTTGGCCGCCATTCTCGACGACGGGCACCCCGCGGGCCTTGACCTGGATCAAGGCCCGCGGGAACAGTCGATCAGCCGAACATGTCGGCGGTGATGCCGTCATACCAGCCGATCGATTCACGGTAGGTCGCGGCGCGGACCTCCGCGCTTTCGCCGGTGTCCGAGATGAAGCCGTCAACCTTGGCGATCTTCTCGTCCGTGGCCTCGTAGGTGGCGCCCACCTTGACCCCGTTGTCGGTGTCGATCAGCGACCAGCAGGTATTGGCAAAACGCGCCGGGAAGACGCTGGATCCGGTCAGGGCACCCCGCACCGCGTTGGCGCAGACCTTGGCCTGGCTGTTGGCCGAGAAGCCGGATTTCGGCATGTCGCCCTGCGCCGCGCTGTCGCCCAGGACATGGATGTTCTCGTCCATGGTGCTGGACAGATCGGCGGCGTTGACCGGGGCCCAGTTGCCCTCGGTGATCCCCGCGATCTCGGCGATGCGGCCGGCCTTCATGGCCGGAATCACGTTGCAGACATCGACGTTCTCGACCGCGCCACCGATCGACAAGGTCATGGCTTCGGGGTCGACCTCGATATCGTCGCCGCCGAAATCCGGACCGATCCGCTCGATCATGCCCGCATAGTTGTTGCGCCAGCCCTCTTCGAACAGGGCCTGCTTGGAAAAGTTCTGCTTGGGATCGGCGATCAGGATCTTGGCCGTCGGATTGATCTCGGTCAGCAGGTGCGCAACCATGCTGACCCGCTCGTAGGGGCCAGGCGGGCAGCGATAGGGATTGGGCGGGGCAACCATCGCATAGGTGCCGCCCTCGGGCATGGCCTCGATCTGGGCCTTGAGCAGTTCGGTCTGGCTGCCGCCCTTGTAGGCGTGGGGCATCCGGTCCTGGGCGCTGATGTCCCAGCCGGGTACGGCGCCATCGACGAAATCGATGCCGGGCGACAGGATCAGGCGGTCATAGGGCAGCGTGTAGCCGCCCGCGGTGGTCACGGTCTTGGCGTCGCGGTCCACCCCGGTGGCCCAATCGTGCAGCACGTTGATTCCGTAGTTCCCGGCCAGGGTGCCGTAGGAATGGCCGAGGCTGTCGATCTCGCGGAAGCCGCCGATGTAGAGGTTCGAGAAAAAGCAGGTGTAATAGGCGCGCGTCGGCTCGATCAGGGTGACGTCGATTTCGCCGTTCGAATCCTTGGCGATGTAGCGCGCCGCGGTGGCCCCGCCCGCGCCGCCACCGACAACGACGACGCGCGGTCGTCCGCTGCCCTGGCCCATGACAGTGGGCGCCGAAAGCGTGGCCGCGCCGGCGGCCGCGGTGCCTATGAAGGCTCTGCGATTAAGTTTCATGTCGGGTCTCCTCCCCTTTTGATGTTTGACGCACCGCTTGTCGCGGCGTCGTTCTGGTCCGGTCCGTCCAGCCCCGTTCGAATGGGGCCCCTCCCGGCCCCAAACAACCTAGCGCCTATTCGATGTTCTCGAAATAGGCAGCGAGCGCCGCGATCTCTTCGTTCGACAAGCGGCTCGCCATCATCTCCATGACATTGTGCTCGCGCACCCCCTCCTTGTAGGCATGCATGGCGGTGACGAAGATGTCCGCCGGCCAGTTGGTGATCGACGGGATGCCGCTGGCCGCACCGCTTTGCTGGTGGCAAGACGTACACTCCGTCGACAGGTATTCACCATAGGCCGGGTCGCCCACGATGGCGAGGATTTCGGGATCGACCTCGTGATCCACGGCGGCGGCGGTGGGCGCGGCCTCGGGGATATTGGCCGGGTCGGCCGAGAAACGACGCAGATAGGCCAGCAGATCGGAGCGGTCCTCGGCGCTTTTCATCCCGACATAGTTCATGCGGGTGCGGCTGACGAAGACGCGGGGGTTCTCGATGTAACGGTCCAGCGACTCGAAGGTCCATTTCAGCCCGGCATCGGCCCGCAGCATCATGTCCTCGGAATAGCGGAAGCCCTCGATTGCGCCCGCCTGGCGGTCAAAGATCCCGTTGAGATGCGGACCGACGCGGTTGCGCGCGCCCTGACCAACCTGGTGGCAGGACGCGCAGTCCGAGCGAAAGAGCGCTTCACCCCGGTCGGGATCTCCGCCCACCTGGGCGGCGCTGCCGCTGCCCAAGCCGGCGACGAGCACCGCCGGTAAAAGCGCAGCGCGGATCATCACTGCGCCTCGAAGGTCGAAAGGTATGCGGTGATCGCCGCGATCTCTTCCTCGCTGCGCAACCCGGCGAAGGACATGTTGGTCCCCGGCATGGCGCCGCGCGGATCGGCCAGGTATTCCCCGAGGTTCTCGGGGCCCCAGACCTCGCCGGCCTCGGCGGCCTCCTGGAAGACGCCCGAGTAGCGGAAGCCATCGATCCCGCCGATGGTGCGGCCGAGCACGCCATTGAGGTGCGGCCCGACGCCGTTGCGGGCACCCTCGCCCACCTGGTGACAGGCGCGACACTTGCGGAAAACGCCCTCGCCCTCTTCGACCAGGGCCGGATCGACCGCAGCAACCGCGGTGGTCTCGTCCTCGGCGGCAGCCTCTTGCGTAGCCGTCTCCTCGGTGGTCTCGGCGGCGGCTTCGGTCGCCTCGGCCTGCTCGTCTTCGGGCGTCACGTCCAGCACGCTGGCGCGCATGGTGATCTCGACACTGTCCTTGCAGTTCTCCATGCAGGGCTCTTCGCTGAAGGCCGGTATCTCGCCCTCGGCACGGTCATCCATGAAGAAGCCATCCTCGTTGGGCAGGCTGACCTCGGTGAAATTGTCCTGCGACAGTTCGAAATCGTCATCCACCAGGTTGTTGAGGTAGAGGATGTAGGCCGTGATCGCGTAGACCTCGTCGTCGGTCAGGCTCTGGGCCTGGCCGTAGGGCATGGCGCGGTGCACGTAGTCCCACACGGTGGACAGGTACGGCCAGTAGGAGCCGGGCGTCTTGACCGGGTCCTCGTGTTCGAGCGTGTCCCAGCCGCCGGCCAGGACGGGCCAGCGCGCGCGGCCTTCTCCGAAGTCGCCATGGCACTGGGCGCAATTCTCGATATAGGCCTCTTCGCCGGTCCAGACATCGCCCGAGCCCGCGGGCAGGCCGGCGCCGTCGGGGCGGATGTCGATGTCCCAGGCGGCAACCTCTTCGTCCAGCGCCTCGCGGCCCAGGTCGAAGCTGATCCCGTCAAGCTCGCCGATCATGGGGCTTTCGTGGCTTTCCGCCCAGGCGGCGCCAACGAAAAGCGCCGGTGTCGAGGAACCGCCCTCGAAGGTGTCACCGGTATCGGCGGTGGCCTCGGCCGTGACGGTTTCAGGGGCCGCGGTCTCGGCCTCGGCGACGGTGTCTTCGGCCACCTCCTCGACCATCTCGGCCTCGGCGACCTCCGCGGTGACCTGCTCGGTCACGACGGCCTCGGCCTCGGCAGTCTCGGCTTCGGCCGTCTGGACAGCCATGGCATCGGCCTCGGCCTGCGCCGTGGCGGCGGCAATCTCGGCGTTGTGGGCTGCACGTTCGGACAGACCGACGCTCAGCGCGATGACCGAAGTCGCGGCCACGGCGACCAGGGCGAGTTGATTAGGAAATTTCGACATTCTCGGCCTCGCCATTCTCGTTCACGTACCAGGTCTGGATACCGTTGTTGTGGTAGATGGAGTTCTCGCCCCGCCATTCGCGCAGCTGGTCCTTGGTGGGCTGTACATAACCGGTGCTGTCATGGGCGCGGCTCTGCAGCAGCAGCGGCTTGCCGTCCCATTCGAACTCGAAATAGAAGCGGTGCATGGACTTGCTCAGGCTGGGACCCGACATGCGGGCCTGGTGCCAGGACTTGCCGCCGTCCAGCGTCACGTCCACCCGCGGAATCGTCCCGCGGCCCGACCATGCCACGCCGGTCAGCACGGTATAGCCGGGGCCATGGGTCAGCGGCGCTTGGGGGCTGGGATTGGTGATGACCGATTTGGCGTCCATCTCCCAAGTGAAGCGGCGCGCCTCGCCGTTTTCCAGCAGGTCGGTATACTTGCTGGTTTCCTCGCGGTGGTGCCAGGGCTTGTCACCCACCTCGATGCGGCGCAACCACTTGACCCACATGTTGCCTTCCCAGCCGGGCACGACCAGACGAACAGGATACCCCTGTTCGGTGCGCAGCGCCTCGCCGTTCATCTTGAAGGCCACCAGGCAGTCGTCCAGCGCCTTTTCCATGGGGATCGAACGGGTCATGGCCGCAGCATCGGCGCCCTCGGGCAGGATCCACTTGGCGTTGGTCTTGATGCCCGCCTCGGCGAGCAGCAGCTTGAGCGGGATGCCGGTATACATGACGTTGTGGATCATCCCGTGGGTGAACTGGCAGCCGTTGAGCTGCGCGCCCGCCCATTCCATGCCGGTGTTCGCCGCGCATTCCAGGAAATAGACATGGTTTTCGCGCGGGAACCGCATCAGGTCTTCCATGGTGAAGACCAGTTCGCGGTCCACCAGGCCGTTGATCATGAGGCGGTGTTCGGCCGGGTCGATCTCGGCCGCGCCGCTGTGGTGACGCTCGAAGCAGACGCCGTTGGGCGTGATGATCCCGTCAAGCTCATGCAGCGGCGTGAAGTTGATCGAGGAAATGTTGTCGGCCGTCAGCCAGTCCACCGTCCGGCGCACCACGTGGCGTTCGTGCCGGGATGGCATGCCATAGGGGGCGGCATCCACGCCATCGCCCAGGTAGACCTGCCAGTCCTGCAATTCGGTGATCGCCGGGTCCGGGGCGGTCTGCCCCTTGGCGACGGTGGCGGCAACACTGCCCGCGCCAGCGGCGGCAGCCCCTGTCAGGAAGGACCGCCGCGACGGCTTCATGCCCTTGAACTTCATGTCCATGTCTCGTCCTCTCGATACGTCAATCGGCTCAGGCGCCGACGACCTTGACGCTGGTATTCGGCGTCACGGTCACGGTGCCCTGCTTGCGGATATGGTCCTCGACCACGTCCCAGATCTGCGGGCCTTCGGTGCCCTCGTTCACGGAGGCCCAACCGGCGACCACGTAGGTCTTGGCCGGATCGATGGCCTCGCCCGTGGAAAGCAGCGTCATGTCGGTGATGCGGCTGCCCTGGGGCTTGGTGATGTCGATGCGGTAGCCCATGCCCCCGATGCGGACCATGTCACCACCCTGCTGGTAGTAAGGGTCGGGATTGAACAGGTTGTCGCCCACGTCTTCCAGGACCGTGTGAATGAACTCGCCCGTCATCTCGGTTCGGTAGGCCCGGCCATAGGTCATCGAGGTGACGTTCCAGATATCCTCGCGCGTGATGTCCTGACCGGGCAGGATGGACGGCCCCCAGCGCACGCCGGGCGACATGGCGATGTCGGCCTCGCGTTCGCTCATGAGCGCGTCGCAGATGAGGTCGTCCCAGGAGCCGTTGAAATTGCCCCGCCGGTAGAGCAGCCCGTCGGTCTGGCCGATGACCTCCTCCAGCTGGTCCTTGAAGGGCGCGCGTTGATCGTCGATCAGGCCGGAGACTGTCGGATCGGGCGCGATCACGTCCGAAAAGATCGGGATCAGCTTGTGGCGGAAGCCCATCATGCGACCATTGCGGATATCAAGATCGACGCGGCTGACGAACTTGCCGTTGGAGCCCGACGCGACGACGATCGTGTCCCCCACCAGCACGGGTTCGGGCAGGGCGTCATGGGTGTGGCCCGACAGGATCACGTCGATGCCGCTGACGACCGAGGCCATCTTCTTGTCAACGTCAAAGCCGTTGTGCGACAGGCAGACCACGCATTCGGCCCCCTGGGCGCGCACTTCGTCCACCATCTGCTGCATGTGCTCGTCACGGATGCCGAAGGAATAGTCGGGGAACATCCAGCCCGGGTTGGCGATGGGCATGTAGGGGAAAGCCTGGCCGATCACCGCCACCTTGACGCCGCCGCGCTCGAAAAACTGGTAGGGTTTGAACTCGGCCGCGGGTTCGTCCCACATTGCGTCGAATATGTTCTGGCCCAGCGCGGCGAAGGGCAGGTCAGCGACGATGTCGCGCACCCGGTCCTGGCCCAGGGTGAATTCCCAGTGGAAGGTCATGGCATCGGGCTTGAGCGCGTTCATCACGTTGACAACGTCCTGCCCCTCGGTCTGGTAGCAGGTGTAGGAGCCGTGCCAGGTGTCGCCACCGTCCAGCAGGATCGCGTCCGGCCGGTCGCCGCGGATCGCGTTCACGACCGTGGCCACGCGATCCATGCCGCCCATCTTGCCGTAGGTCCGCGCAAGCGCCGAGAAATCGTTGTAGGTCAGGGCATAATGCGAGGGGCTGCCATCCTCGATCCCGTAGAGCTTGCGGAACTCCGCGCCCGTGATGTGCGGCACCACGCCCCTGTTCGCGCCCACGCCGATATTGACCTCCGGTTCGCGGAAATAGATCGGCTTGAGCTGGGCGTGGATGTCTGTGATGTGGATCAGCGAGACATTCCCGAAGGTGTCGAACTGCAACAGCTGGTCCTGCGTCAGGGCCTGCTGCGCGGCCAGTTTGCTCCAGTTGCCGAAGCCGGAAGCCCCGACCATGGCCGAGGCGGCCATGGAGGCCTGGAGAAAATCACGACGGGAGATCATGGGCGGATCCTTCTGGTCTTGGTCTGCCTTCGCGCCTTCATATGCGCAAAAGTGAATATATCAGGTGCAAGAAAACCCACGCCGGCGGAGCCAGCGCGGGTTTCCCTGATCAGTTGCGGACGGCGGGGCCCTCGACCGTCAGGCCGTTGCCGCGCGAGGCGACGTAGAGTTCCAGCGCGAGGAATTCCTCGCTGCCCACCGCGAAGGTCTCGGCGCGGGTATCGCGGATGCAGCCGCGAAAGCGCGAATGCGTGCCGTTCAGGCGGGCATTCTTGAGGCGGTAGGTCGGAAAGCCGTTGATCTGCCCCTGGGACAGGTGATCGGCCCGGATGTAGTTGTCGTAGTTCAACTCGTGGCAGGAGGCGCAGGACAGATCCAATTGGCCGAAGCGGGTGTAGTAGAGTTCCTTGCCCATTTCCCAGGTCTCTGCAGCGGGGCCGTCGATGGCCACGTCGACGACCTGACCACGTCCGACCGAGGAGATCGCCGCCTCCATCGCCAGCATGGGTCGCGAATCCAGTCCGTAGGGCTCGGCGCCCATCTGGTTCACCCGGCAGTCGTCCACCTGCATCTGGATGTTGCGGACCTCGCCGGCCTCCTCGTTCCACTTGGGATAGGTGGCGCGGACCATTCCCATGGAGTCTTCCATGGCACCGTGGCAATCGGCGCAGGACTTGCCCTCGGCCCCCTCGGCCGTGTTCCATGCGGACATACCGTTGTCGGCGTCGATCATGGCCGGGTTCTCGAAATCGTCCATCTGGAGTTGCTGGGTTTCGGAGGCCCGGAAAGTCCAGCCCGAACGCACGGTCGGCACCGCGCCGTCCAGGTGGGCCGCCGGCTCGGTTTCGGTGATCATCTCGATCTCGCCGTTGACGACCAGGTCCTCGGCATTCGCCGCCAGCGGCGCGGCCAAAAGGGCCAGCCCGCAGGCCGCGGTCTTGAGTGTGGACATTGTCATTATGTTGTTCCTCCCTGTGGTCCGTCCGCCTCAGCTGACGGCGATGTCCTTCGATTCCTCGTAGACCGAGCCGTCGTCGTCGTACCAGGTGAAGGCGAAGGTGCCGCTTTCGGGCACGACGGCCTGGAACTCGATGAAGGGATTGGTGGAAATCGCCGGTTCGAGGATCATTTCCATGACGCTCTCGCCGTTGAAGTCACAGGTGAAGCGATTGATGATCGACCGCGGGATGGTGTTGCCGTCGCTATCCTTGCGCTGGCCCGACTCCATCGGGTGCGAGATCAGCGTCTTGATCGTGATGGTGTCGCCGGCGGCGGCATCGCGGGGGACGCGGACGCGGGGGGTAACGTTGTCTGCCATGTCTTGTATCCTCTCCTTGGGTTAGCCGCCGCAGCCGCCGATGGTGACTTTCACTTCCTGGCTGGCCTGCACGAACGAGCCGTCTTCCATCTTGGCGATGGCGATGACGTCCTGCGTGCCGGCCAGACGGATGCGGGTCGAAGCGGCCTGCGCCCCGGCCAGCGGGCCGAAGTTGAAGGTCGCGACATCCGGGGTCGGGTTGCCCGCGGCCAGGATGGTGATCGAAGCGGCGCCGGGGGCGCTGACCTCGACCGGGACCGTGTTGCCGTTCTCGGCAATCTCGGGGGCGGTCAGCGTGATGCCCCCCTCGCCCGGCTCGGCACCGTCGGTGAAGGCGGCAATGGCATCCTCAATGGCGGCGCGGGCCTGCATCGGAAGCGCGGTCGCCGCCGCAGCCCCCAGTGCCATCAGGATGGTTTCTCTACGCGAAAAGCTCATGATTTCTCCTCTCGGGTTCGCGGTTCCGTGACCGTCGTATCAGTCGGTCAGGGTCATCAGGTAGGCGACAACGTCCTCGATCTGCTGGGCAGAAAGAAGCGGGTCCAGCTCGCCCTCCGCTGCCTTGCCAGTGTAGGCGTTGCCGGGTCGGGTGAAGCCATCGACCTTGTAGAAGGCCGGCATGACACTTCCGGGGAAGGTCATCTTGGCGTTGATCAGGATACCGCGCAACTCTCCCTCGGTGCGGTATTCACCGATGCCGTCAAGCGGCGGGCCGACCTCGCCGTGGAAGGGCACGTCGGAATAGTCCTCGGCGGCGTGGCAGGACACGCAGTTGCCGATGCCCTTGGAGACCATGACCTCTCGGCCCGCTTCCGGGTCGCCCGGCGTACCTGTCAGCGACTGTTCGACAGAGCCGTAATCGCCGAAGCTCACCTCGGTCGGCGCCACCATGTCGGCCAGCGCCACGCTGCCCCCCATGGCCAAGCCGCAGGCCAGTGCAATTGTTCGCGTCATGATCCCTCCCTAAGGTCTTTCGAACTTCTTATTCCTGTATACCGTAGCGCACCGGCTGGCCGACTCGCAACATCAAATTCATAGGCTTGAATTTATCCATGTGCAGGAACCGCCCGGCCGCGGGGCCGGGCGCGCTGCCTGATCGCGCCCCGGGCGGGGTCGGGCGCGGCGCTATTCGCCACCCTCGGCATAGAGCCCCTCACCCGCGTTGAAGATGCGGGCATGGTACTTCTGGAAGTTTTCCTCTTCGTAAACCTCGTCGCGCACGAAGGTCAGCATGTTGTGGAACATGCCGGGGCTGAGCGCACCGGGCACGTAGGCGGCGGCAACCCGGTTGGCGGGGGCCGCGTCGGGAACCCCCTCGGGAAAGAAGTAGATGGTCGGCGTGTACATGGCGCCCCATTTCCGGACCATCCGCTTTTCGGGCAGCGCCTCGCCGTCGAAGTCGGTGACTTCCAGGTCGCCGAACATGTTGATCTGCACGACGTAGAACTCTTCGTGTAACAAGGCGTCGATCTCCGGGATCGGGTAGACCTCCTCGTGCATCTGCGTGCAGTAGATGCAGCCGCGCTGCTCGATCATCACCGCAAGGCGCTTGCCCTGCGCCGTGGCATCGGCGTGATCCTCGCGCAGGTCGAGAAAGGTCTCGTGCATCCAGTCGGCCTTGTGAAGGCCGTCGTCGCCAATCTCTGCCGCCTGCGCGGGGGCCAAGAGTGCCAGGGCCGCAAGGGCCGCGATTGCGGGTTTGAACACTGTCTTGAACATCGGGTCTCCTCCCTTTTTCGATGCCGGCCGGTCTAGCCGAGGTTGCTGAAGGCCGGGAATGTCTCGATCATCCAGTTGCCGATGGCATTGATCGTGTTGGTGGCGATCAGGATCGCGAAGACGATCAACAGAACACCCATGGCCTTCTCCACGTAGGCCATGCGGGCGCGGTGCCGCTGCATGAAGCCCAGGAACGGCTTGGCAAAGAACGAGGCGATGACAAAGGGCAGCGTCATGCCCAGCCCGAAAACCGCCAGCAAAAGCGTGCCTTGCACCAGGTCGCCCATCCCGCTGGCCATCATCAGGATCGTGGCCAGCACCGGCCCGACGCAGGCGGTCCAGCCAAAGCCGAAGGCCAGCCCCATCACGTAGGCGCCCAGCACCGTTGACGGGTCCGAGGTGCTTTCCATGCGCGCCTCGCGCATCAGGAAGGGGATCCGCAGCACCCCAAGAAAATGCAGCCCGAAGACGAAGATCACCGCGGCGGCGACGTAGCTGAGCGGTTCCTTGACCGCGGCGAAGGCCTGGCCCAGCGCGGTGGCCCCCAGCCCCAACAGCATGAAGATGGTCGTCACGCCCAGCGCGAACATGAGCGCCGAGACCGTCAGCCGCTTCTGCGCCCCCGGAGCGATTCGCCCGTCCGCGCGCAGTTCGGCCATGGATATCCCGGCCATGTAGGAGAAGTAGAAGGGCACCATTGGAAGGATGCAGGGCGTCAGGAACGCCAGCAACCCGGCCAGGAAAGCGCCCATGAAGGACACGTCGAACATGCCGGCTCCTTGAAGAATTCACATATTCGAATTATGATAAGTGAAAAGACAAAGGTCAATTCAATCATGGTCCGGTTCCTCTCCGCGCTCTGTCTCGTTCTGGCTCCGGTCCTGTCCGGCGCACTCCCCGCCCACGCGCAAGGGACCCCGGCCGAGGCCGAGGTGCAGCTGGTCATGGTCGAACAGGCCGGCTGCGCCTATTGCCGGCGCTGGGATGACGAGATCGGGCCGATCTACCCCAAGACCGAAGTCGGCGCGGTGGCGCCGCTGCGCCGGATCGACCTTCACGATCCCGTCCCCGACGACCTCGACCTCGCCCGCCGCCTGACCTTCACCCCTACCTTCGTGCTGGTCGTCGACGGGGTCGAGCTGAACCGGATAGAAGGCTATCCCGGCGAGGACTTCTTCTGGGCGCTCGTCGAGCGGATGATCGCTGACGCCGGTTTGATGGAGCCCGCGGCGGAGGGATGAAAGAGGTTCCGTCCCCTGTTGCCGATAACGCGCAAGTGACCGGTGATGCGTCAGACGGTCCTTTTGCGCCCCTCTCGGAAACCGGTAATATCCGTGAAACCCGCGGAAGGTGGATCATGGGGCTGCCAGTCATAGACAACGATATCCCGCCCGAGGAGCTCGACCGGATGGCCGAAAGCGCCACCGAAGCGTCGAATTTCCTCAAGGCGATCAGCCACGAGGGGCGGCTGATGATCCTGTGCCACCTGGCCACCGGCGAGAAATCCGTGACCGACCTGGAAAATCTTTTGTCAGCGCGGCAGGCGGCCGTGTCGCAGCAGCTGTCGCGCCTGCGGCTGGAGGGGCTGGTGACGCCCCGACGCGAGGGCAAGACGATCTACTACCGCTTGACCGACGAGCGTCCACGGCAAATACTGGATCTTGTCTACGACATGTTCTGCCGCCAGGCCTGAGCACGTCGAGGGCAGCTGGGAGGAGACAATGCTGGAGACGATCGGCTACGCCAACGCGGCGGCCCTGATCGGCCTGTTCGGGGGCCTGTTGTTGGGCCTCGCAGCGCGGGTCGGCCGGTTCTGCACACTCGGCGCCATCGAGGACTGGCTTTACGGACATGACGACACCCGGATGCGGATGTGGGCCGTCGCCATCGGCGTGGCCGTGATCGGCAGCTTCACCCTTGTCGGGCTGGGGGGCTTCGACGCGGGCCAGAGCGCCTATCTGCGCCAGGCCTGGAATCCGCTGGCCTCGGTCGGGGGCGGGCTGGTCTTCGGCTACGGCATGGCCATCGCGGGCAACTGCGGCTACGGCGCACTGGCGCGGCTGGGCGGCGGTGATCTGCGCTCTTTCGTGATCGTTCTCGTGATGGGGCTGGTCGCACTCATCACCCTGTCGGGGCCGCTGGCCTGGGTGCGGGTGGCCCTCTTTCCCGAACCGGCCGCCACGGGCACACCGCCGGGCATCGCCCACGGGCTGGGCGCGCTCACCGGGGTCTCGCCGGTGGTTTTCGGCCTTGGCCTCGGCGTGCTGATCCTGGCCTATGCTCTGCGCTCGCCCCTGTTGCGCGCGGCGCCGGCGACCATCGCCTGGGGCGTCGTCGTGGGGCTGGCCGTGGTGCTGGCCTGGGCGGGCACCCATTGGCTGGCCGTCGAGAGCTTTGCCGAGACGCCCGTCCAATCGCATACCTTCACCGCCCCGGTGGGGGCGACCATGCTCTATGCCATGACCGCCTCGGGCAACGAGCTGACCTTCGGCATAGGCTCCGTGCTGGGCGTGCTGGTCGGCGCCTTCATCGGGTCGCTCATCAAGGGCCATTTCCGCTGGGAGGCCTGCGAGGACCCGCGCGAACTGCGCCGCCAGATCCTGGGCGCGGCGTTGATGGGAGTCGGCGCGGTCGTGGCACTGGGCTGTTCCATCGGCCAGGGCCTGTCGGCCTTTTCCGTTCTGGCCTGGAGCGCGCCGGTCACCTTCGCCGCGATCCTTGCCGGGGCCGCGCTTGGTCTGCGCCAGCTTATCACCGGCTTTCAGCCCGCCGAATAGGCCGCCCCTCCGCCGGGCTGGACCCCACCCTGCCGACCCTGTAGGTGCATCGGCATGAGCACGCTCGACACCCCACAGGCCGACCGCATCCTGCCCGGCATCCTGCTGATGATCGGCTTTTGCATGTCGGCGCCCATGCTGGACGTCGCCGCCAAGCTGGCCGCGCAGACCCTGCCGGTGGGCCAGATCACCGCCGCCCGCTTCGTGATCCAGGCCGCGCTGATGCTGCCCGTCTGCCTCTGGCTGGGGTTGCGAATGCGTCCCCGTCCCGGGACGGTTGCGATGCTGCTGTGGCGAGCGCTGTTCCTTGTGCTCTCCACCTACTTCTTCATCGCGGCGATCCGCGTCATGCCCATCGCCGACGCGCTGGCCATCGTCTTTGTCGAGCCCTTCATCATCCTCTTCGTGGCCAAATACCTCTTCGGCGACGAGATCGGCCCGCGCCGCATCGGGGCCGCCGTGGTGGGCTTTGCCGGGGCGCTTCTGGTGATCCAGCCCAGCCTGCGGGCCTTTGGCTATGTCGCGCTGCTGCCGCTTGGCACCGCCTTCAGCTTCGCCGCCTACATGCTGATCACGCGCGGGCTGTCGCGGCGGATGCATCCCGTGACGATGCAGTTTCACACCGCGGCGATCGCGGCGCTGGCCACGGTGCCGGTGATCTGGCTGGCCGACGGGCGCGGCTGGCCCACGCTGGACCCGGTCATGCCGCAGGGCCTGGCCTGGGTCTGGCTGCTGGGCGTCGGGGCATTCGCCGCGCTCAGCCACATGATGATGACCCAGGCCCTGACCTTCGCGCCCTCGGCCACGCTGGCCCCGCTGCACTACCTCGAGATCGTGATGGCAACGGCACTGGGGTATCTCATCTTCGACGACTTCCCCGATCCGATGACCCTGGCCGGCATCGCGGTGATCATGGGCTCGGGCCTTTTCGTGATCCACCGCGAGCGGCAGATCTCGCGCGCGGATCAGGCCACCAAGGCCCCACCGGGCAGCCCGGTCTAAAGCAACGCGACCCCCTCCATGCGCGCGATCCGGGCGCAGTCCTCTTCGTAAAGGGCCGAGAGTGTCCTGCGCGTCTCCGCGTCCCATGGGTCATAGGGGCCGGACCCTTCGGTTTCCTGCCGGATGCGGCGCACCTGAGCGCCCGGCAGACGGGCGCCCCCGGCCGCGAAACTGGCCTCGGCGATGCCGGCCATTGCGCCGGCGCTGAGCGCCCCCATCGCCCCGGGCGCTGCCAGATCGATCTCGAAGGGACCGCCGGCCATGGCCTCGACCACCGCCAGGCCCGTCGCGCGCAGCTCCTCGTAGCGCCAGACGGTCAGCCGCGCCGCCGGAAGCGTCGCCCGGATATCGGCCACCACATCGGGCCAGCGTCTGGGCATCCGCGCCAGCGCCGTCCGTTCCTGCGCTCCGAAAGGCACCCAGACGCCCTGTTGCGCCACCGTGCTGTGGCAGGACGCGAAAAAGCCGGCGTAATCGCGGATCGAGAGGAAGATATGCGTATCGGCCATGTCCCAGTCAGCCGGCAGCGCCCCCAATCGCGCGGTCAGCCCGGGATAGAGCGCGGCATGTCGCAGCATCAGGCGCGGGGTGCCGAGGATGTTCTCCTCGCTGACCAGAAGCCGGCTGCGCCGCTCGCCCAGGGCGCCGGGCACCAGGGTTTCCAGCAGGCTCGCCGTGCGGCCCTGGACCTGCGCGATGCGGCTCGGCGGCATCTCGGGCTTGGGAAACACCAGTCCAGGCTCGTCGCGCAGGTCACCGGGGCCGAGATAACCCGTGCCCAGACGCAGCAACTCGCGCCGGCGCGCGTCGAACGCGCGCTGCAGGGTCGTCGTCGCCGTCTTGTGCGCACCAAGGTGCAGCGCCAATGTCGATAACATGCCGTCCGCCCGATCCTTTTTCCTTCGCCCGATCTAGACAGAGCAGTGGAGCCTTGTCCACGGCACTCTGCAGCCCCTTGCGCCCGCCCGTTCGGGCTGTAGCGTGACCGGATGGACAGTGACCGCCCCTATCTTGGAATCCTGCTGATGCTGGCCTTCTGCGTGCTCGCCCCGCTGGGCGATGCCATCGCGAAACTGCTGGGCGCGACGCTGTCGATCGGCGCACTGGTGGCCGTGCGTTTCGGCGCGCAGGCGGTGACACTGCTGCCGCTGGCGCTGGCGCTTCGGCTGCCCATGCCACGCGGGACCGCGGTACTCTGGCTCATCGCGCTGCGTACCGTGCTTCATGTCCTCGGGATCGCGCTGATGTTCACGGCGCTGCGTCACTTGCCACTGGCCGACGCGCTGGCCATCGTCTTCGTCATGCCCTTCATGATGCTGCTGGCGGGCTGGCTGCTGCTGGACGAGGACGTCGGCCCGCACCGCCTGGGGGCCTGCGCGGCGGGCTTTGCCGGAACGCTCATGGTGATTCAGCCGAATTTCATGGAATCCGGCTGGCCCGCCCTGCTGCCGCTGGGTGTCGCGGTGGCCTTCGTGGGCTTCATGCTGGTCACGCGCAAGATCGCCAAGGTCGTGGACCCGATCGCCATGCAAGGGGTCTCGGGCCTGATGGCCATCGCCGTTCTGGCCCCGCTGGCATTGGCCTTGCCCGGCTGGCCGGCCCTGTCCTTTGATGGGCTTGGCACCAGCAGCCCGGGCCTGCTGGCACTGATGGCCCTGATCGGCACCGTGGCACACCTGTTCATGACATGGTCGCTGCGCTTTGCCCCCTCGGCCACGGTCGCGCCCATGCAATACATGGAGATTCCATTCGCCACTCTGATCGGCTGGCTGATCTTCCGCGACCTGCCCGACGGGCTGGCGGCGCTGGGTATATGCGTGACCGTGGCGGCGGGGCTTTACATCATAGGGCGCGAGCGGGCCATCGCCCGCCGCCCGCGTCCCCCGACGCCAGAAGCGACCTGACCGTCACGTCCAGAAGGACGCGCGGCAGGATCACCAGCATCCCCGGCGTCTCCGGGAGAAGGTCCACCGGCCCGGTCGCGCGGTTCGAGGTCCCCACGCGCGCATCCGCCGCCAGGGTCAGCCCCGTCGTGGGCCATTCCAGCCCGTGGCTCTGCACCCGCCCCGGCGCCAGCGGAAAGAGCGAAACCGTGCTGCCCGCGGCCAGGTCCAGACGAAGGCGTGGTGGGCAGAGGAACACCAGGCTGTCCCGCCCGATGACCAGGCATGGCCGGTCGGGATGGCGCGCCAGCACGGTCAGCGCGGCAAGCTCATGATCCAGTCGACCGCCCGAGACCCCCACTGCCAGCACCAGCGGCGCGTCGATGGAGCGCAACGCCTTGTCGAAATCGGTGGTTTCCTGTTCCGTCACCGGGTGGAGGACATCGCCCAGGATCTCCTGCCCCGAGGCCGACAGGCTGTCCATGTCGCCGATCACCGCCTCGGGCGCGCGCCCTGCCAGCAGCGCCGCGTCACCGCCACCGTCAGCGGCAACCAGCCGCGGCGCCCAGGAAAGCGCCGCGCTCAGGTCTTCCTCGGCATGAGACGACCCGCCCAGAAGCGTGATCGGTGCCAAGCTTGAAACAATGACCCGATTCACGCTTCACTATCCACGACTTTTCCACCGCGCCACAAAAGGGTCATCAAATAATACTCCTCTAAACGTTCTTTCGTTCCGGATCGCGAACCAATTGGTGGTAAACCCTTCGGCATTGGGTTGGACAGAAAGTGAGCATTCAATGGTTGAAACGAGCAAGATCCTGACGGTCTCCTACGGCACTTTCTCATGTACCTTGGAGGGGTTCGACGACTCCTTCAACACGATGAAAGCCATCGCCGAGTATTTCCGGGACCTGGCCTCGGATGATCGCTATTTCGGCGCCGAACCGCCAACCCCGGATGCGGAGATGCTGGCCCGCATCGCCGAAAAGGAGATATCCCGCCGGGTCGAGGCCCGCACCGGGGCTGACGGGGTCGTTCTGCGCCCGGCCCTGTCCCGGCCCGAGGCCGAGACTCGACCGCGCCCGGAGATGCCTGACCTGGAGACCGCCGCCCCGCCGGGCGAAACCTCGTCCGCGGCGATTTCCGCCGCCGTTTCGGCAGCGGCCGCCGCGCCCTCGCGCAGGCAATCCGCCGAGACCGGCGCCCTGTCCGACCACCAGGACCCCCCCCGGACCAGCGCCGCCCGGGAGCATGTCGCGCCCGATGTGCAGTCCCCGGCCGAAGCCGCCCCGCAAGCCCCTGCGCTCGAAGACGACGAGGAGGCCCCCCAGGTGGCCCCCGAGGACTCCGAGGTCGCGCCGATCGCGGAACCGTCCGTTACCGCCGATCACCCCACCGACACAGACCCGCTCGATCGCCCCGACAGGCTCGGCGAACCCGCGAGCCCGCAGGTGCAGGGCACGCCTGACGCCCCCCTGACCGAGGCCCCCGCCCACCCCGATGCCGACAGCGTCGCCGCCAAGCTGCAGCGCATCCGCGCCGTGGTCAGCCGCGATGGTGCGGCCTTCGCAGGGTCGGACTATACCGAGGACCAGGGCGGCACGGACGAAACCCAGATGGGGCAGCTGCCCGATGTGACCGATTACGCCGCGGCCCCCGCGACCGACCCCGAGGACGAAATCGAAGCCATGTCCGAGGCCCCCGCACCCCTTGTCGAGCGCGCCTATCATCGCCGGGAAGACGACATCACGGACGTGGTCGAGGCAGAGGCCGGCCAGCACACCGCCGTCACGTCGCACGGGGACAGCCAAGCCGAACAGGACACGGATGCATCCACCGGCCCCGACGCCGCGGACGAGGACCCGCGCGAAGCAGAGCTTGCCGCACCGGATCTCGCCGTGCTTGACGGGGCAGATGAACTGGACCGGTATCTCGGCGACCGGGGCGATGCCGATCTCTCGCCCGAGGAAGAGGCCGAACTGCTCGAGGCCGTCACCGGCGACTCCGAACCCGGTGCTGACGCGGAGTCCGAAACCGCTACGGACGAGGCGGACAACGCCGACGACGCCGCTTCCACGATCGCACAGCCCCACGGATTCGCGGCCGCCCCGGAAGAGGACGAGGAAGCCCTCACCCGTCTGCTCGATGAGACCAATGCCCAGATGAAGGAACCCGAGGGCAACCGCCGTCGCGCCGCCATCGCCCAACTCAAGGCCGCCGTTGCCGCCACCCAGGCCGAGGGCGCGACCGGGCAGGCCGGGGACCCCAGCGGCGCCGGCGAGGTCGAGAATGCCTTTCGCGAGGACCTCGACCAGGTGGTGCGCCCGCGCCGCGCGCCCCGGCCCGACCAGGCCCGCAGCGGGACACAGAGCGAACGCCCCCGCCCGGCACCGCTCAAGCTGGTCGCCGCGCAACGTGTCGACGTCGACCGCGAGGCGCCCGAGGCCGAAAACACCCCTGGCCAGCCGGTACAGCCCGTGCGTCCGCGCCGGGTGCAGGCCCGCGACCGAGCCGAAGGCGCCGGCACCGACGGTTTTGCCGACTTCGCCGAACGCATGGGCGCGCGCGAATTGCCCGATCTGCTGGAAGCCGCGGCCGCCTATACCGCCTTCATCGAGGGGGCCGAGGAATTCTCGCGCCCGCAGATCATCCGAAGGGTGCGCCAGGTGGCTCCGTCCGACTTCAACCGCGAGGACGGGTTGCGAAGCTTCGCCGACCTGCTGCGCGAAGGGCGGCTGAACAAGGTACGCAACGGCCGTTTCCAGGTCGCCGAGGATACCCGCTTCAACCCCCAGCGCCAGGCCAGCTAGGCAGACCAGTCGCAGCCTGGAAGGGGCAGGGATTTCCCTGCCCCGTGCGCGTTGAAGGCCCCGCCGGGAGTCACCGGGCCGTGACCTCGTCCTGCAGGCGACGCGCGAGGGCGAGGCTGCGATGGAAATCCTCGACCGGGAGCGGCCCGGCGGCATTCAGGCCGGGCCGCCGGCGGGCCTCGCGGGCGCAGAACCGGGCCAGCGCCCGCGCATAGACCCCCTTCCAGCCCTCGTGGGTGGTGTTCAGGAACCAACTGCGGCGAATATCCCAGAACCGGCTCGGGTCCGTGGCCATCGAAAAGCCACCGACGAGGATGCCGGATTCACTGTAGACCGTGATCTCGCCAAGGTAGAGCGCGCCCCCTGTCACCAGGAAGTCCACCCTCAGTTGATCGAACAGGGCGCCGATGTGACTGGCGATTTCCAGGGCCGCATCGGTTGCCGGGGGCAGCGGCGCATCATCCACCACCTTCGGGCTGACCCCGCTCGGTTGATCGGACCGGGTCCAGGTGCCCTTCTCGTCGCGCAACCAGACAGCCGCCACCCGCTCGTTCCCGGCGATCGTGCGGATTGGCAGCACGCGGACCGCCAGCCCGCCATAAACATAAATCTTTAGGTCGACCAAATCGGCGCGCTTGTCGACGCGGTCCTCGACGAAAAGCCGTGGACGGATGTCGTAATAGGCCCATTGGTTGTTCCGGCGGCCGTGACGCTGGGCCATTGCCCGCCGGATGCCGTCTCGCACCTCGTCCCGGGACAACCCGTCGCGCGCCGGAAAGAGGTTCGTCGACCAACCGTGCGTGGTCTTGATGACAACATCTGCCCCCAGCATGGCCTCGGGGATGTCTTCCGGCCGCCCGGTCCAGAGCGTCTGCGGCATCTCTACCGCGATCCCCATGTCGCGGACGAAATCCTTCGCCGCCAGCTTGTCCGACACAATGGTGAACCTGGGGTCGTGATCGAACACCTTGCGCCAGACGAACTTGGCGTTGGCCACGCGCGGGGCGGCGACGCTCAGTCGCCAGTTTCCATGGGCGATGGATCGCCGGTAAAAGCGCAGGATCTCCCTTGGATGCGACAGCGCGATGGCGACATCCAGTGCGAGAAACAGCAAACGGTCGAAAAATCGTCGGGACACGCAGGCTCCGATACGGATGATCAAAGGCTACGGCCGCGGCCGGACCCGGGTCAAGCATGCGGCGCGGAAACCGAGCCTAGTCGCCTTGGCCCACCCCCTTGAACACCCATTTGAGCGGAAAGGCCCAGAGCACACCCAGCCCGACGTAGATCGCAAGTTCCGCGCCCAGCGGCGGGCGCGCTTGAGGATCGGGCCAGGCCCAGTTCACCAAGCTGACACAGGCCACGATGTAGACCGGAAGGCCGATCAGCAGGATCAGCAGCGACAGGCGCTTGCGAGCTTTGAGCGACAGGGCCAAGGGTCCTCCTCAGTCAGCAAAGGGATCTGTCACCAGGATGGTGTCGTCCCGCTCGGGTGAGGTGGACAGTAGCGCCACGGGGCATTCGATCAACTCTTCCACCCGGCGCACGTACTTGATGGCATTGGCCGGCAGGTCAGCCCAGCTGCGTGCGCCCTCGGTGCTGTCCTGCCAGCCTGGCAATTCCTCGTAGATCGGAATGCAGCGCGCCTGCTTGTCGGCGGCAGTCGGCAGGTAGTCCAGCCGCGCGCCGTCCAGCTCGTAGCCCACGCATATCTTCAGGGTTTCGAACCCGTCCAGAACATCCAGCTTGGTCAGCGAGATGCCGGTGACACCCGAGGTGGCGCAGGTCTGGCGCACGAGGGCCGCGTCGAACCAACCGCAGCGGCGCTTGCGCCCCGTGGTGGTGCCGAACTCGTGACCCCGTTCGCCCAGGCGCTGGCCGTCGGCGTCGTCCAGTTCCGTTGGAAACGGCCCCTCGCCAACGCGGGTCGTGTAGGCCTTCACGATGCCCAGCACGTATTCGATGCTGCCGGGGCCGACGCCGGTGCCCGTGGCCGCTTGCCCCGAGATCACGTTGGAGGACGTCACATAGGGATAGGTTCCGAAGTCGATGTCCAGCAGCGCGCCCTGCGCTCCTTCGAACAGAATCCTGCGGCCCGCCTTGCGCTTTTCGTTCAGCACCTTCCAGACCGGCCCGGCAAAGGGCAGTATCTGCGGCGCGATCTCTTCGAGTTGCGCGATCAGGACGTCACGGTCGATTGCCGCAAGACCCAGTCCCCGGCGCAGGGCGTTATGGTGCACCAAGGCCCGGTCGACGCGCGTCTGAAGCGTTGCGGAGTCGGCCAGATCAGCGACCCGGATCACCCGGCGCCCGACCTTGTCCTCGTAGGCCGGGCCGATACCGCGCCCGGTGGTACCGATCTTTGCGACGGAATTCTGGTCCTCGCGCGCCCGGTCCAGTTCGCCGTGCAGCGGCAGGATGAGCGGCGTGTTCTCGGCGATCATCAGGGTGTCGGGCGTGATCTCGACACCCTGCGCGCGAAGCGTCGCGATCTCTTCCATCAGGTGCCAGGGGTCCAGCACCACGCCGTTGCCGATGACCGACAGCTTGCCGCCGCGCACCACCCCCGAGGGCAGCGCGTGCAGCTTGTAGACCGCCCCGTCGATGACCAGCGTGTGGCCCGCGTTGTGCCCACCCTGAAAACGGCAGATCACCTCGGCCCGTTCGCTCAGCCAGTCGACGATCTTGCCTTTGCCCTCGTCGCCCCACTGGGCGCCGACCACGACCACGTTTGCCATGTCAATCTCCGGTTTGAAAACGTCGTTTGCATACATGGGGGGGCGGCACGGTGAAACCGCAAACTTGGGTCCCTATCGCCACTTTGCCGCAAGCCCGCCGAAATCCTGCCCGACAGCCCGGGCAAACCCGGCAACATGGTGAACCGAAAAAGCAGGATTCTGGCCTCGCTCGCGGTGCTTTTCGTGCTTCTGGCGACCGGCTCGGGGCTCTTGTTCTACCACGAAGGCGATGACGCGTTCGGCGGATTGACCGGATTCATCGGTTTCGTGTTCGTCGTCCTTCCCCTTGGCACCCTCGCACTCGTCCTCGTCATGGCCACGCTACGCAGCTGGCGAAACGACGGGAACCGCTTGGGCCGCCTCCAGTCGATGCGATCGGGCCGATGCGATCGGGTGTTCATTATTTGTCCCTGCGCCGGCGCCTCCGTAATGGCTCGGTCCGGGGGACTCGACGACTGAAACCTCGTCCGTGCTGATTGCGCTTCTGGGCAGGCCGGTCATTCCGCTCCTCGTTTTCCTGCTGCAGGACGGGGGTTGCGGGCGGACGTAATGGCTTCTAGATACGCCGGTGTTGCGCAACCAAAGGCTCGCCCCATGCAGAACGTCGTTCTTGTGATCCACCTGCTGCTGGCGCTCACGCTGATCGGCGTGGTGCTGATGCAGCGTTCCGAAGGCGGCGGCCTTGGCATGGGCGGCGGTGGCGGCGGTGGCGGTGGCGGTCTCGTGTCGTCACGCGGCGCGGCCACGGCGCTCGGCAAGCTGACCTGGCTGTTGGCGGTGGCGTTTATAGGCACCTCGATCACCTTGACGATCCTCGCCGCGCGAGAGGCGTCGGAAAGCTCGGTCGTTGATGGCGCTGTCCCCGCCGGGGCCGGCGACGACGCAGGCGGCGTGACGGCTCCGACGCTGGACGGGGACGCGTTGCTGCCGCCCTCGGTAGACGGGTCCGGCGGTTCGGGCGGCGATGCACCCCTGGTGCCCGACGCGAACTGACCGACAGGCACCGGCCACAACCTTTAGCGGGCGCGCGCAAGGCCCCAACACGATATTGCGCCGCCGGTTGCGTTCGCGGGGCGAATCCGGCTAAAATTGAACCCCGTGACATCGGGGCCGTCGATCGGCCCCGTTTCTGACGTTCGGACGGTTTCACGGGGGCTCTCGGCACATGGCGCGCTATATCTTCATCACGGGCGGCGTGGTCTCTTCGCTTGGCAAGGGCCTGGCCTCGGCCGCCCTGGGCGCTCTGCTGCAGGCCCGCGGCTTCTCGGTGCGGCTGCGCAAGCTCGACCCCTACCTGAACGTCGATCCCGGCACCATGTCGCCCTTCGAACATGGCGAGGTCTTCGTGACCGACGACGGCGCCGAAACCGACCTCGACCTGGGCCATTACGAACGCTTCACCGGCGTCGCGGCGCGGGGGACCGACTCGGTCTCGTCCGGGCGCATCTACTCCAACGTCCTCGAAAAGGAACGCCGCGGCGATTACCTTGGCAAGACGATCCAAGTCGTCCCGCATGTCACGAATGAGATCAAGGACTTCATCAATATCGGCGATGACGAGGTCGATTTCATGCTCTGCGAGATCGGCGGCACGGTCGGCGACATCGAGGGCCTCCCCTTCTTCGAGGCGATCCGACAGTTCAGCCATGACAAGCCGCGCGGGCAATGCATCTTCATGCACCTGACGCTCCTGCCCTACCTGGCCGCCAGCGGCGAGCTCAAGACCAAGCCCACCCAGCACTCGGTCAAGGAACTGCAGTCCATCGGCATCGCGCCGGATATCCTCGTCTGCCGGTCCGAGCAGCCCATCCCGGAAAAGGAGCGCGAGAAGATCGCGCTGTTCTGCAACGTGCGCAAGGGGGCCGTTGTCGCCGCCTATGACCTGAATTCCATTTACGAGGCCCCGCTGGCCTATCACCGCGAGGGGCTGGACCAGGCGGTGCTGGACGCCTTCGAGATAAGCCCCGCGCCCAAGCCCGACCTGCGCGTCTGGGACGACGTGGCCGACCGCATCCACAACGTGGACGGGGCGGTGAACGTCGCCATCGTGGGCAAGTACACACAGCTCGAAGACGCCTACAAGTCCATCAAGGAGGCCCTGTCCCACGGCGGTATGGCCAACCGGGTCAAGGTCAATGTCTCATGGGTGGACGCCGAGGTGTTCGACCAGGACGACGCCGCGACCCACCTGGAAGGCTTCCACGCGATCCTGGTCCCCGGCGGATTCGGCGAGCGCGGCACGGAAGGCAAGATCAAGGCCGCGCAATTCGCGCGGACCCGCGACATTCCCTACCTCGGGATCTGCCTGGGGATGCAGATGGCCGTGATCGAGGCGGCGCGCAACGTGGCCGGCGTCAGCACCGCCGGCTCCGAGGAATTCGACCACGAGGCCGGCAAGAAGCGTTTCGAGCCTGTCGTCTACCACCTCAAGGAATGGGTGCAGGGCAACGAGAAGGTCAAGCGCAAGCACACCGATGACAAGGGCGGCACCATGCGCCTGGGCGCCTATGACGCGGTGTTGGCCGAGGGGTCCCGGGTCGCCGGCATCTATGGCACCACCGCGATCGACGAGCGGCACCGCCACCGTTACGAGGTGGACGTGAAATACCGCGAGAAGCTGGAACAGGCCGGGTTGGTTTTCGCGGGCATGTCGCCCGATGGGCGCCTGCCGGAGATCGTGGAATGGCGCGACCACCCCTGGTTCATCGGGGTACAGTTTCACCCCGAACTGAAGTCAAAGCCCTTCGCGCCGCATCCTCTCTTTGCCGATTTCGTCCGTGCCGCGGTGGAAAATTCCCGGCTGGTCTGAGCGGTTTCGGATCGCTGTCGCGATCCGACCGGGTGGGGGGCCGGCCCCCCACACCCCCCGGGATATTTTCGGTCCGAAGAAGCTGGGCCTTGGCCTGGTGTTCTTGGCCGAATGCGCCTTGGCGCAGGTGGTCGAGGCGGATTACGACAGAGTGGCCGCAGAGCTGGGCGGCGTCTTCGATTTCGAGGCGTTCGAGGTGCTCCCCGAGCCGGGTGCGGCGATCGAGGGTGTGATCTCGGCGCCCGGCCTGCGCATCGGCGAGCGTTTCGCCGGTCAGCGGGTGGCGCGCGGCCAGCCTCAGGACAGGGTGACGCCGCCGGCACCGGCGGGGTTGGCCGTTCGCCCCGGCGCGCCGGGCCGGAACCACGCGGTGGCCCACCATGCCGGGTTCGGCTCCAACGCGCTGTTCCCCCTCGGCCCTGCGGGCTTTGGCAGGATCGAGGGCCGCGGCGAGGGGGCGACGGCGATCCGCTTTGCCCGGCCCCGGCAGGTGGCAGGATTTCGCGTTCATGCCGATTATGCCGATCCACTGGGGACGCGCCCGGCGCCCGGCACTCTGCGGCTGCGGGTCTTCGGCCCCGGGGGGCGCACACTCGGCACGGTCGAGGTCGCGCTGCGGCCCGGGGTGATGTCGCTTGGCTTTCGCAGCATCGGCGCGCCCATCGCCGGCCTTCTGATCGAAACACACGACCCGGGCGGGATCGCCCTCGACGACATCCTGTTCGCCGCGGTCGAGGTCATCGGCTGATTTGCCCTTGCAACCGTGGCACGGTGGCCCAGACTGACCACCAAGGACACTAGGGAACAGGCGACGCGATGTTGGAAAAACTGCTGGCCCGGCTTCACCTGGCCGACCCGCCCCAGACGCCCATGCCGCCCGCCGATGCGCAACACGCCCTGGGCGCCCTTCTGGTGCGGGTGGCCAAGGCCGACAAGACCTATCTCTTTTCCGAGATCCACGAGATCGACCACCTGCTGGCCGACCTCTACGCGCTTAATCCGGTCGAGGCCGCCCGGATGCGCGCCCAGTGCGAAAAGCTGGAGGCGGCCATGCCCGACACCACGGACCTGGCGCATATCCTGAAGGCCGGGATACGCGAGACCGAAAAGGAGGCCTTCGTGCGCGCGCTTTGGGCCGTGGCCCGTGCCGACGGGGTGCGGCACGCCAGCGAGCGCCAGGTCGTCGCCCTGGCGAGCGAGGCCCTGGGCATGGCCCCCGAGCGCGCCGAGGCCCTGCGCGAAACCGGCTGAGCGCGGCGCGGACGACGGGGATTGGCCTCGGGCGGCGCGGGGCTTATATCACGCGCATGATTGCCGATCTTCTGCGCGCCCTGACCGCCCCGACCCCGCAGGCCATCCCGGCCGATGATTCGCACTTGGCCCTGGCCGCGTTGCTTGTGCGCATCGCGCGCTCGGACGGCATCTATGATGCCAGCGAGGTGGCGCGCATCGATGCGGTGCTGCAAACCCGTTTCGAGATGACGCCCGCGGCCGCGGCCGAGATGCGCCGTGACGCCGAGCGGGTCGAGGCCGAGGCGCCCGACACCGTGCGCTTCACCCGCGCCATCAAGGACAGCGTTCCTTACGGCGAACGCGAGGGCGTGATCGAGGCCCTGTGGGAGATCGTGCTGGCCGACGGCGTGCGCGACCACGAGGAGGACGCGCTGCTGCGTCTGGTGGCGCCCATGCTGGGGGTGACCGACCAGGACAGCGCCCATGCCCGCCGCCGCATCGAGGCCCGGCAAGGGTAACGACGGGGTGATCGCCGCCCTTCCCATGTATGACCGGCCCGAGACCCGGTGGGCGACGGATCGGTTCTGGGGCCTGATCCGCACCGGCTTGATGGCGCGCGGCATCGACGCCCCCGAGACCCTGACCCGCGGCAATGATCCCTGGGAAGCCTGGCAGGCCCCGGACCTGGTGCTGGCCCAGACCTGCGGGTTGCCCTACCGCGCGCGGCTGCACGCGCAGGTGACATTGATCGGAAGCGCCGATTTCGGCCTGCGCGGCTGCCCGCCGGGCGATTACAACAGCGTCATCCTTGCCCGCGGGGACGCCCTTCCCCCGGCCCCGGTGCTTGCCGTGAACGAAGCGCTCAGCCAGTCCGGCTGGGCCGCGCTGGAGCGGTTCTGCCGCGATGCCGGGCTGTCCCCGCGCGACATCGTCCTGACCGGCGCGCATCGCGCCTCGGTCAGGGCGGTGATCGCGGGACGCGCAGACATGGCTGCCTGCGACGCCCAGACCTGGCGGCTGATACAGCGGCACGACGATTGGGCGCGCGACGCCATCGAGATCGCCCGCACGCCGCCCGGCCCCGGGCTGCCCTTCATCACCCGCGCCGGGCAGGACCCGGCGCCCTACCTGGCCGCCCTTTCCGAGGCATGCATCGCGCTGGACGCCGGGGACCGCGCCGCGCTCAACCTGTGCGGGATCGTCGCGCGCGCGCCCGGTGACTACACCGCCCTGCCCATTCCGCAGGCACCGGACGAGGCGCGGGGCTGACCAAGGGCCGGTCGGACGGAAATCGTTGCATTCGATCTGGAATCACGGCCTAGTGCTTCATCATACAACACCCAGAGGCCCCGTGACCGATCCGGCAACCGCCCCCGTCCTTGAAATTCACAACCTGCACAAGGCCTACGGCGCACTCGAGGTCATCAAGGGCGTCGACCTGTCAGCGCCGCCGGGGCATGTGCTCAGCCTGATCGGGTCGTCAGGGTCGGGCAAGTCCACGATCCTGCGGTGCGCGAACCTGCTGGAGGACAGTCAACAGGGCGACATCCTGTTCTGCGGCGAGCCGGTGGCCTGGAAGGGCAAGGGCCTGAGCCGCCAGCCCGCAGATCACGCACAGGTGATCCGCATTCGCACGAACCTGTCGATGGTGTTCCAGCAATTCAACCTTTGGGCGCACATGACGATCCTGCAGAACGTGATGGAGGCGCCGCGGACCGTGCTCAAGCGGGACCGAGCCGAAGTCGAGGCCGCCGCCCGCGCCTATCTCGACAAGGTTGGGATCGGCGACAAGTGCGATGTCTACCCCGCCCAGTTGTCGGGCGGCCAGCAACAGCGCGCAGCCATCGCACGGGCCCTGTGCATGGAGCCCAAGGCGCTGCTTTTCGACGAACCGACAAGCGCCCTGGACCCGGAACTGGAACAGGAGGTCGTGCGCGTGATCAAGTCGCTGGCCGAGGAAGGACGCACCATGCTTGTCGTCACCCATGACATGAAGATGGCCGCCGATATCTCGGACCACGTCGTTTTCCTGCACCAGGGCCTTGTCGAGGAAGAAGGCCCGCCGGATCAACTCTTTGGCGACCCGCGGTCGGAACGGCTGCGCGGTTTCCTTTCGGCAACCGCCCATACGTAACGGTTGCCAAACGCGAACGGGCAGGGAATCCTCTGCCGCAGGGTCCTACGGGGCCGAAATCAACGGGAGAAACCGATGAAGAAACTTGCACTTACAACCGCAGCGCTGGCCCTCCTCGCCGGAGCGGCTTCAGCGCAGGACGTTGTCCGCATGGGCACCGAGGGCGCCTACCCGCCGTGGAACTTTCTCAACGACGACGGCGAGGTCGACGGCTTCGAGCGTGAACTTGGCGACGAACTCTGCGCGCGGGCCGAGCTGACCTGCGAATGGGTCACCAACGACTGGGACAGCATCATTCCCAACCTGGTGTCGGGCAACTACGACACCATCATCGCGGGCATGTCGATCACCGCCGAGCGCGAGGAAGTCATCGACTTCACTCAAGGATATACGCCGCCGGACCCCTCGTCCTACCTGGCGCTGTCGTCGGATCTCGACGTGTCCGATGCGGTGATCACCGCACAGACCGGCACCATCCAGGCGGCCTTCGTCGCCGAGCAGGGCTGGACCCTGGTGGAATTCGCCACGCCCGAGGAAACCATCTCGGCCGTCCGCAACGGCGAGGCTGACGCTGTGCTGGCCGACAAGTCCTTCCTTGACGGCGCACTGGAGAGTAACCCCGACCTGGTCATGCTCGACCGCATGGAGCAGATCGGCGGCGGCGTCGGCATGGGCCTGCGCGAAAGCGACACCGAACTGCTCGAAACCTTCGACGCGGCGATCCAGTCCATGAAGGACGACGGGTCGCTCAATGCGCTGATCGAGAAATGGGAAGTGGCCTCGACCTTCTGAGGTCCCCTCGCGCCCGCGCCGAACCGTCCCGGCGCGGGCGCCCCCTTCATCCTGGCAACGAAACACCTTCCGCGCCGCTGATCCGAGGCCCACAATTTTCAGCTTCTGCACCGACCCTTCGACACTGGACGGCCTGCAATGGCTGTCGTGCTACCTGACCACGGGCAAGCACATGAATTTCTACGTGTCTTTCGGTACCGTGCTGTTGCTGCTCGCGATCACCGCGCCCACGGCGCTGGCCTTCGGCTTCGGCGGGGCCATGGCCGCGCGCAGCCGCATCGCGCCACTGTCCTGGCTGGGCAAGGCCTATATCGCCCTCGTGCGCGGCGTGCCCGACATCGCCTTTTTCCTGTTCTTCGTCATCGCACTGGACCAGGGATTTGAATACATCCGCCACCATCTCAAGTGCCCCGGCTGGCCAGATGCGATCCGTCAGGGCAACGATTTCGTCGTCTGTTCCGATGCCAAGCTGCCACTGGGCAATGCCGCGCAATGGGTGCATGAAACCTATGGTTTCTTCCTGGCAGTGCTGACCTTCGCATTGGTCTTCGGCGCCTTCGCAGCCAACGTGCTATACGGCGGGATGCACGCGGTCCCGCGCGGCCAGATCGAGACCGCCGAGGCCTATGGCATGTCGCGCCGCCAGACCTTCTGGCGCATCCTGGTGCCCCAGATGTGGGTCTATGCCCTGCCCGGCCTGGGCAACCTGTGGATGGTGCTGACCAAGGCCACGCCGCTGCTGTTCCTGCTGGGGGTCGAGGACATCGTCTACTGGGCGCGCGAACTGGGCGGGATCAAGGGCGAACGCTTTACCGACTACCCGCATGGCGACTGGCGCATGTGGTATTTCCTGGTGCTGCTGGTCTTCTACCTCGCCCTGACCCGGGTGTCAGAGATCGGGCTGGACCGGCTGATGCGGCACCTGACCCGGGGTCAGGCGACCGCCGGCGGCGACGCCCAGCGGAAGGTCGCCGCATCATGAAACGAAATTCCAGAATTTCGTTCGCATCGCAAAATTCTGGAATTTTGCGCGCCCCGGGGGCCGGGCGATGAGTTGCTGGCAGACCATCACCGACTATGCCTTTCGCTCGCTCGGCTTTGGCGAACGCCTTCTTCCGCGCGAGGATTTCACGCTGTGCCAGCAAGTCACCCTGATCGGCTCGGGGATGATCTGGAACGTCTATTTCGGCCTGGTCGCCCTGCTGACCGGGTTCGTTCTGGCCACCGCCGTGGCCATGGGCAAGGCCAGCCCCAACCGGCTGGTCCGCAAGCCGTCCGAGTGGTTCATCTTCCTGTTCCGGGGGTCGCCGCTCTTCATCCAGTTCTTCTTCGCCTACTTCCTCTTTCTCAGCCTCAAGTCGAGCTACCCGGTCTTCGACGCCTTCACCTCGGCCGCCGTGGGTGCGGCCATCGTTCTGTTCCTGAACACCGCCGCCTACTCGGGCGAGATCTTCCACGGCGCCCTGCAATCCATCCCCCGCGGCGACACCGAGGCAGCCGATGCCTACGGCTTTTCCGGCTGGGCAAAGTTCCGCAAGATCACCTGGCCGACCATGCTGCGGCTGGCCTGGCCGGCCTATACCAACGAAGCTATCTTCCTGTTCCATTCCACGACGCTGGTTTTCTTCAGCAGCTTTCCAGCCTGGCAGCAGCGCGGTGACGCGCTCTATTACGCCAGCTATTTCGCCGACAAGACCTTCAACCCCTTCGTGCCCTACCCGATCCTGGCGGGGTTCTTCATCCTGCTGACCCTGGTTATCATCCTTGTCATGGGCGCGATCAACCGCCACCTGAACCGGCACCTGCCGCAGGACCGCCGCGCGCGGCTGCGCGTCCGGGGCCCGGCGGTGCGATGACTGGCACGCCCGGCGCGCTGCGCACCGCCACCGCCGATCTCAACGGGATCGCGCGGGGAAAGCGCCTGCCGGGCCGCATGGCCGACAAACTGATGGCCGAGGGGCTGCGCCTGCCCCTTTCGGCGCTCAACCTCGATGTCTGGGGCGAGGATATCGCGGGTAGTCCGTTGGTCTTTGCCGGCGGCGACCCCGACGGGGTGGCCCGGCCCACCGGGCGCGGTCCACTTCCCGTACCGTGGCTGGCGGGGTCCGGCACACTGGTGCCGATGTGGATGTTTCACGAGGACGGGCGCGCCTTCGAGGGCGATGCCCGTCAGGCGCTGTCCCGTCTGCTGGACCGCTTCAGCAAGCGCGGCCTTGTCCCTTTGGTGGGCAGTGAACTGGAGTTTCACCTGCTTGACGACAGCCGCGCCATGCCCCGGCCTGCCGCCTCGCCCCGCTCGGGACACCGCCGCCCGGGTGGCGATATCCTCTCGCTGCGCCAGTTGGACGATTTCGAAGTGTTCTTCGCCGATCTCTACGAGGGCGCCGAGGCGATGGGCCTTCGCGCGGGTGCCGCCATTTCCGAGGGCAGCCCGGGTCAGTTCGAGGTCACGCTCGACCACCGCGAGGCAATGAGGGCGGCCGACGACGCCTGGTTGTTCAAGATGCTGGTGCATGGCATGGCCCGCAAGCACGGCATGGCCGCAAGTTTCATGGCCAAGCCCCTGCCCGATCACCCCGGCAACGGGCTGCACGTGCATGTCTCGGTCATGGACGGGACCGGCGCGAATGTCTTCGACGACGGCACCGAGCGCGGCAGCCAAACCCTGCGACAGGCTATCGGCGGCTGCTTGGCTCTCATGGCGGAGGCCACGCTGGTCTTTGCGCCGCATGGCCCCAGCTACGACCGTTTCGTGCCCGGCGCCCATGCACCGACGGGCATCAGCTGGGGTTACGAGAATCGCACCGTCGCCCTGCGCGTGCCCGGCGGCGCCCCGGCAGCGCGGCGGCTGGAACACCGTCTGGCGGGCGGTGACGCGAACCCCTACCTGATGTTCGGCGCGGTGCTGGGCGGCGTTCTGGAGGGCATCGCCGCGCCCACCGAGCCGCCGGCCCCGCTCACGGGCAACGCCTACGAAAAAGACCTGGACCAGGTGCCGGGCGACTGGATCACCGCCATAGATGGCTTCGCGGCAAGCCACGGGATCGCCAGGATCTTCGCACCGCAACTGATCGCCAACTTCGTCGCGACCAAGCGGCAGGAGGCCCGCAAGCTGGCCGATCTGGACGCGGCGTCGCGCCGCGCGCTCTACCTCGACATCGTCTGACCGGGGGCCTAGGTTGCGCGCAAACACCAAAGGTCATCCATGAAGATCGGCATCCTTCAAACCGGCCACGCGCCCGATCAGCTTCGCCCCGCGCTGGGCGACTACGACGCCCTGTTCCGGCAGCTTCTGGCCGGCCAAAACTTCTCGTTCGCCACCTACAACGTGGTCGATGACGTCTTCCCGCCCGGCCCGGCGGCCTGCGACGGCTGGCTGATCACGGGATCGAAGCACGGCGCCTACGAGGACCACGCCTGGATTCCCCCGCTCGAGGAACTGATCCGCGCCATCAATGATGCCGGGCGGCCCCTCGTGGGCATCTGCTTTGGCCACCAGATCATCGCCCAGGCGCTTGGCGGCCGGGTCGAGAAATTCGCGGGCGGCTGGATCGTGGGGCGGCAGACCTACGACTGGCAGGGCGAGGCGCTGCCCCTGAACGCCTGGCACCAGGACCAGGTCGTGGAATTGCCACCGGGGGCCGAAGTGCTGGCCGAAAATGACACGTGCGCCCATGCCGCTCTGCGCATCGGCGCTGAGATCCTGACCCTGCAGGCCCATCCAGAATTCGACCATGACATGATCGCGGGGCTGATCGAACATCGCGGCGACAGGGTGCCAGACGACCGGCTGGAAGCAGCCCGTGCCGGGCTGGGCCGGCCCGTGGCCAACGGGCATGTGGCGCGTTGGATCGGGGATTTCCTGCGCGACCGGGTGCCCGCATGACCAACTGGTTCGACCGCATCCCGGCGGCCGCGCAGCGTTACGCCGAGGCCCATCCGCTGGACGAGGTCGAATGCATGATCGCGGACCTGCCCGGCATCGCCCGGGGCAAGGCCGTGCCTGCCTCCAAGTGGGAGAAGATGCAGAAGTTCCACCTGCCGAACTCGATCTTCTTCCAGACCATCACCGGCGGCTGGGGTGAGGCCGCGGGCAACGAGGGCTTCACCGAACCGGACATGGTGCTCTATTCCGACCTGTCGACGGCCACGGCGGCGCCCTGGGCCGACGACGGCACGCTTCAGGTGATCCACGACGCCTATGACCAGCAGGGCGCGCCGATCCCGTTTGCCCCGCGCAACGTGCTGCGGCGCGTCGTGGAGCTTTACGAACGGCAGGGATGGAAACCGGTCGTCGCCCCCGAGATGGAGTTCTTCCTCGTGGCGCGTAACACCGACCCGGCCAAGCCGATCGCCCCGATGATGGGCCGCTCGGGGCGCCCGGCGGCGGCGCGGCAGGCCTATTCGATGTCGGCGGTGGACGACTATGGCCCGGTCATCGACGACATCTACGAATTCGCCGAGATCCAGGGCTTCGAAATCGACGGCATCACACAGGAAGGCGGCGCCGGGCAGCTGGAAATCAACCTGCGCCACGGCGACCCCGTCAAGCTTGCCGACGAGGTTTTCTATTTCAAGCGGCTGCTGCGCGAGGCGGCCCTGCGGCACGACTGTTTCGCCACCTTCATGGCCAAGCCGATCGAGGGCGAACCGGGCAGTGCCATGCATGTGCATCACTCGATCCTGGATACCGCGAGCGGCAACATCTTCACCGGACCCAATGGCGGTGAAACGGATGCCTTCTACCAGTTCATCGGCGGTCTTCAGGCGCACCTGCCCTCGGTCATCGCGTTGATGGCGCCCTATGTGAACAGCTACCGCCGCTACGTTCGCGACCATGCCGCACCGATCAACCTGGAATGGGCGCGTGACAACCGCACCACCGGGCTACGCGTGCCCTTGAGCGACCCGGACGCGCGCCGCATCGAGAACCGCCTGGCGGGCATGGATTGCAACCCCTACCTGTGCATCGCGGCCTCGCTTGCGGCGGGATACCTGGGGCTGACACAGGAACTCTGGGCCGACAAGAGCTTTCGCGGGGATGCCTACGAGGGCCAGCCCGACCTGCCACAGGGTCTGGGTGCGGCGCTGGACCTGTTCGATTCCAACATCGCGATGCACGAGGTCCTGGGCCCGGAATTCGCCCGGGTCTATTCCATCGTCAAGCGCGCGGAATACGAGGAATTCCTCCAAGTCATCAGCCCATGGGAACGCGAACACCTGTTGCTCAACGTCTGATGCCAAATCCGCTTTACCGCAACGACCGCCCGGCCACCTACCCCGACAGCTGGTATGCCGACAGCACCCCTATTCCCCCGGAACGGCCCGGCCTGCACGGTCATCAGCGCGCGGATGTCTGCATCGTGGGGGCGGGATTTTGCGGGCTGACAGCGGCGCTGCACCTGGCGCAGGCGGGGGTGTCGGTTATCGTTCTCGATGCGCACCGGGTTGGCTGGGGCGCCTCGGGGCGCAACGGCGGGCAGGTCGGGTCCGGGTTCAACAAGGACATGCGCTGGCTGCACACGCGGGTTGGCGAGGGGCCGGCCAAGGCCCTCTGGCGCATGACCGAAGAGGCAAAACAGCTGCTGCGTGACCTGGCGGACGCGCATGCCCCCGACGCGCCCTTCAAGCCCGGCGTGGCCCATGGCGCCTATTCCGTGGCCGAGGCCGCCGCGCTTCACGACGAGGCCGAGCACCTGTCCAGGATCCATGGCTACGACGCGATCGAGCCGCTGGGCGCACAGCCTTTCCAGCGCGTCGTGAAATCGCCGCGCTACCGTGGCGGCGTGATCGACCGCGGCGCGGGCCACATCCACCCACTGCGCTATGCCCTGGGGCTGGCGCGGGGCGCCGAAAAGGCCGGCGCGGTGATCCACGAACGCACGGAGGTGCTGCATGTCGAGGATGGCAGCCCGGTCGAGGTGCGCACGGGCTCGGGCCGGGTCACGGCCGATCATGTTCTGCTGGCTGGGAACGGCTACCTTCCGAACCTGAACCGGCGGGTGGCGGCCCGGACCATGCCGCTCAATTCCTTCATCGCCGCAACGGAGCCATTGGGCGATCGTGCGACGCAGGTGCTGGCCGAGGACATTGCCTGCGCCGACAGCAAGTTCGTGGTCAACTACTTTCGGCTGTCCGAGGACAAGCGCCTGCTCTTCGGCGGGCGCGAGAATTACTCGATCGCCTTCCCGCGGTCCATCGAACCTCAACTGCGCAAGCGCATGGAGACGATGTTCCCGCAACTGGCCGGCGTGGGCATAACGCACGTCTGGGGCGGCACCCTCGGCATCACGATGACACGCCTGCCACTGGTGACCCGGGCCGGCGGCGGGATACTCAGCGCCGGGGGCTTCTCGGGGCACGGGGTGGCGCTGGCCGGCCTGGGCGGCAAGCTCATGGCCGAGGCGGTGCAGGGCCAGGCGGGCCGGTTCGACATCTTCGCGGACCTGCCCGTGCCGCCATTTCCCGGTGGCACGGCGCTGCGCGCGCCGCTTCTGACCCTGGCCATGACCTGGTATGCCCTGCGCGACCGGCTGGGCCTCTGAACGAGGACTGAAACCTGCCTGCAACAGACCACCCCGCGCGCGCCGTGCACGCCCTTCGTCATGGAACTGACCTGCACAATGTGTTAAAAGTATCCAAAATCCTGTTTCGACTTTTCCGAAAAGAGACCGTGTCATGCCCGAGACCCGCCGCGAGATCCCGAATGTCTACGACGCCGAGCCGATTCCCGCAGCCGCCATGGAAGAGGTCACACGCCTTCTGACAACAGGCGATCTGTTCCGCTACACGGCGAAGGAGAACGCGCCGGTCTCGCTCCTGGAACAGGAATTCGCGGCGCTCCTGGGCACGAAATACGCGTTGGCGGTCTCGTCGTGTTCTGCGGCGCTGTTCCTGTCGCTCAAGGCGCTGAACCTGCCGCGCAACGCGTCGGTGCTGATCCCGGCCTTCACCTTCGCCGCCGTGCCCTCGTCCATTGTCCATGCCGGGTGCCAGCCGGTTCTGGTCGAATGCGGCGCGGACTACCGCATCGACATGGACGATTTCGAAGCCAAGCTGCCGCAGTCCGACGCCGTGCTCATCAGCCACATGCGCGGGCATACCAGCGACATGGACGCGATCATGGCGCTGTGCGATGCCGCCGGCGTCCCGGTGATCGAGGACGCGGCCCATTCTCTGGGCACCACCTGGCATGGGCGCAACATCGGCACGATCGGCACGGTCGGCTGTTTCTCGTTCCAGTCCTACAAGCTGATCAACGCAGGCGAAGGCGGGATCATGGTGACCGACGATGCCAACCTCGTGGCGCGCGCGGTGATCATGTCGGGGGCCTATGAACACAGCTGGATGAAGCACGACGTGCCCGCCGAGGCAATGCAGGCCTGGCAGAACAAGCTGCCGCTCTACAACCTGCGCCTGTCGAACCTGTCGGCCGCGATCATCCGGCCGCAACTGCCGGAACTGGCCCGCCGGGTCCGCGACGGGCGGCGCAACCATGACCACGTCGCCAATCTGCTCAACGCCAGCCCCTGGCTGAGCGTCCCCGAGTCGCTGCCCCCCGAAAAGCGCGCCCCGGATTCCATCCAGTTCAACCTGGTCGGCATGACCGAGGCCCAGATCGGGGCATTCGCCGACGCCGCCGCCCGGCGCGGGGTCAAGGTTCAGATCTTCGGGCGCAGCACGGACAACGCCCGCGCCTTCTGGAACTGGCAGTTCCTGGGCCGCGACTGGGACCTTCCGCAAACCCGCGCCATGCTGATGGCGGCCTGCGACGTCCGCCTGCCCGCGCGCCTGACGGTCGAGGAGTGCAGCATAGTCGCCGGGGAACTGACGGCGGCGGCACAGGACGCCATGACCGCGGACAGTGGGGCCGTGGCGGCGGAATAAGCCTAGCCCAGGATGCGCAACTGCCCTTCCAGCCAGGGCAGCTTGCGCGTCGCCGGGACCACGATCATCTCTGCCAGCAAGCTGCGCAGTCGTGCAGCCATGTCGGCGGGCATCGTGCCCAGCACGTCGCGACGGGCGACCAGTGAAATGCGGCGGCTCAGCGGCTCCAGCGGCAAGGGGTGAAGCTCAACCGCGTCGCGGAACCGCGCAGCATGGGACCAGCCCAAGGGCGTCAGTATGGTCCAGCCCGCCCCGGCGGCCACCATGGCCATCACCGCGTGATAGCTGTCCAGCTCGAAGCGGTGAGTCAGGGTCAGGTTTTGCCGCACAAGGTGGCTGACGATCATCTGCCCCATGTGATGGCGCGTGGTGTATTGCACCATTGGCAACCGGCGCAACTGGCGCAGCATGTCACCGGGGGCGAGCACCCCCTTTGGCGCGGCGATGACGAAAGGTTCTTCGAAAAGCGGATGCACCTCCATCCAGTCGGCACCGCTGCCGATGTCGCTGGCGACCACCACGTCCAGGGCGCGGGCCTGCAGCAGGTCGAACAACCGGTGCGAGGCCCCGGTTTCCAGAAGGAACTGGCAGTCCTTCAAGTCCGCCCCCATCTCGGACAACAACCGCGGTGTGACGTCCGCGTCGAAATCCTCGATCATGCCAAGCCGCAGCCGCGTCAGGCGGCTGAGGTCGGCCATGGCCAGTTCGGCCCGGGCCAGTTCAGCCTCGCCCAGTATGGCGTTTGCCCGCCGCAGGAACATCTCGCCCGCAGGTGTCGGCGTGACGGGCCGCGCGTTGCGATTCAGCAGGGTCGTGCCGATCGCCGCCTCAAGGTTCGTCAATTGCTGCGATACGGTTGCCGCGGAACTGCCCAGCCGCTTGGCCGCGGCCGAGATCGATTGCTCCTCGGCCGTGGCGACGAAGACCTCGACCCCCCAAAGCGTGATCCTGCCAGATGCTGCCGCCATGCCCGCCCCCTTTGCCACGAAGGGTATCCCCGCGCGCGGGCCAATTGAAAGCCCCGCCATGCCCCTCTAATGTCAGGCAACGCAACTTCCGCCAAAGGTAGCCAATGCCCGACGACACCGCCAGTTCCTGGGAGGCGCGCGCCAGCGCACACAGCTTCTATGGCTTCACCGACCTGCCAACGATCCGCGACCGCGGCCCGGTGATCGTGACCCATGGCACGGGACCCTACGTCGTCGACGTGCATGGGCGGCGCTATCTCGATGCCAACTCGGGGCTGTGGAATATGGTGGCGGGCTTCGACCACCCCGGCCTGATCGCCGCGGCCAAGGCGCAATACGATCGTTTCCCCGGTTATCACGCTTTTTTCGGGCGTATGTCGGACCAGACCGTGATGCTCTCGGAAAAGCTGATCGAGGTCAGTCCCTTCGACACGGGCCGCGTGTTCTACACCAATTCCGGGTCCGAGGCGAACGACAGCTTGGTCAAGATGCTCTGGTTCCTCTGGGCGGCCGAGGGCCAGCCGGAGCGCCGCAAGATTCTGACCCGCAAGAACGGGTATCACGGGGTCACGGCCGTCTCGGCTTCGATGACCGGCAAGCCCTACAATTCCGTCTTCGGCCTGCCACTCGAAGGGTTCGTCCACCTGACCTGCCCGCATTTCTGGCGCGAGGGGCTGCAAGGCGAGACCGAGGCCGATTTCACCGCCCGCCTGGGCCGGGAACTGGAAGATGTCATCGCCCGCGAAGGGGCCGGAACCATCGCCGGTTTCGTTGCCGAGCCGGTGCTGGGCGCCGGCGGGGCGATCCCGCCTCCCGAGGGCTATTTCAGGACAATCGCGCCGATCCTGCGGCGGCACGGCATACCGCTGATCTCGGACGAGGTCATCACCGGGTTCCACCGCACCGGGCAAACCTGGGGATGCGAAACCTATGGGTTCACCCCCGACGCGATCCTCTCGTCCAAGAACCTCACGGCGGGGTTCTTTCCCATGGGCGCGGTTGTCCTCGGGCCCGAGTTGTCGGCGCGACTGCAGGCGGCCAGCGAGGCGATCGAGGAGTTCCCCCATGGCTTTACCGCCTCGGGGCACCCGGTCGGCTGTGCCATCGCGCTCAAGGCGATCGACGTGATCCTGAACGAAGGTCTGGCCGAGAATGTCCGTAGCCTGACCCCGAGATTCGAGGCCGGGCTGGCACGGCTGGCCGGGCATCCCAACATCGGCGAATGGCGCGGCAAGGGGTTCATGGGCGCGCTGGAGGCCGTGGCCGACAAACCAACGAAAACGCCTTTCGACGCGGCGCTATCGGTCAGTGAACGCATCGCCAATGCCTGCACCGACCAGGGGCTGATCTGTCGGCCGCTGGGGCAATCCATCGTTCTCTGTCCGCCCTTCGTCATCACCGAGGCGCAGATGGACGAGATGTTCGGCAAGTTGGAAAGAGCACTGGACCAGGTGTTCGCCGAGGTCGCTTAAGGTGGCATTAACCCTGCTTGCGCCAAGGTCGCGGCATGGAACATGTCAGACAGATGCAGGCCTGGCCGCGCAAGCAGGACTGGCTGGACCAGGTCTTTCGCTGTCGCGCCGCCGAAACCGGAGGCGTGATCCGCAGACAGGTCCGAGACGTCGAGAACGAGGTGGGGGTCGCGGCATTGGTGGCAGAAGTGCGGCGCCGCAACTTCCGCCTGATCCGCACCCGGGTTCATTTCGTGATCGTGTGCGATTCCGGGCCGATCGACATCCTGGCATGATCAAAATTCCAGAATTTTGATCCGGCGAACGAAATTCTGGAATTTCGTTCTATTTTCGCATCTTAGCCAGTTTGTTCTGAAGCTTCGCCAGCTCGGCCTTGATCTCGTCGAGGTCTTTCTCGTCCCCTTTTTTGCCGGTCTCGGTCACTGACGCTTCGCTTTGCTCCGTGGTGCCCATGACGCCGCCGGTCATGGCCTTGAGAAAGGCCTGTTGCTGCGCCTGCATGGCCTCGACGCCGGGCATCTGCGACAGCGCGCCCATGGGCCCCATGTTCTCCATCATCTTGGACTGACTTTCGCGCAGCATCTCGAAAGACTGGGCCAGGAACTGCGGCACCACGGACATGGATTGGCTGGTGTAGGACCGCACCAGATCAGTCAGGACATCCACCGGCAGAACGCTTTCGCCGCGGCTTTCGTGTTCGGCGATGATCTGGAGCAGGTACTGCCGGGTCAGGTCGTCGCCCGACTTCAGGTCCACGATCTGTACCTCTCGCCCATCGCGGATGAACGCGGCGATATCCTCGAGCGTCACGTAGTCGCTGGTTTCGGTGTTGTACAGGCGGCGGCTGGCATAGCGCTTGATCAGAAGCGGCTGGGACGTCTCGGCCAAGGTATTCCCTCCTCAGGACCGTTTTGCGGTGCAGAGAAGCGTGAATGCCTTTGCAGCAAAAAGCAAGGGCGAGCTGCTTGCGCAGCCCGCCCCGCGTGACGTCGGCCCTCAGGGAGGAGGAGGAAGGGCCGGGCGTTCCGGTTTCGCTTACTTCGCGGCCTTCTTGGCAGCGGAGGTCACCTCTTGGGTGGCTTTCTTGGCAGCGGCGCTCATGTCCTCGGACATGTCCTTGCCGGCGGCCATCATCAATTCCATGGTCTCGGACTGGACCTTCTTGGCGATCTCGGCGAAGGCCGCCATGTGCTCGGCAGCGGCTTCGGACGAAGCAGAGGCGAAGTCGGTCATCGCCTTGGCGTAGTCGGCTGGCTCTTCCTTGGCCTTCGCCATCTCGGTCATCTTGTTGAGGGTGTCCTGCGTCCACTTGGCGCTCAGCTCGGTGGACTTCTGGGCGGCGTCGATGGAGACAGCGGAAAGCTTCTCGGTCAGCGAGCTCTGGGTCTTGAAGGCATCTTCCATGGCTTTGGTGTCCACGGGGAAAGCGCCCATCATGTCTTTCATCACGGTGGTGAAATCTTGGGTCTTGGCAGTCATTGATCAGGTCCTTTCAGTGCGGGTTCACGGGACGATCCCGTTTCTGCGTCTGCCCATAAGATAGATGCTGCATCGCAGCATTTCAACCTTTTTTCTGCATCGCAGCATTACTCTCACGAATTCCGCCCAACCCCCCGGATTCCAACTCTAACGCGTGTAACATTTCCGCCTGTAACGGCCCCTTCAGGCCCCTGCCCGGCGGCACTGCATGCCATCCGGCGACCTGCGCCGTCAGCCGATTGCGGGCTTGTCGGCAACGACGTAGGTGCCGGGTGCCGGGGCAAGAGGAGGATGGGCATCAGAGCCGGGGCCGCGGGCCGTTATCTTCTTGCCCGAGCGCTTGCGCAGCCACTTCTCCCAGGCGGGCCACCAGCTGCCCTCGTGCCTTTCGGCGCCGGCCTGCCAGTCCTCGGGCGAGAGGGTGAGGTCGTCGTTGGTCCAGTAGCCATACTTGTCCTTGACCGGCGGATTGACGATCCCCGCGATATGGCCCGACCCGGCCAGTATGAAAGTCTTGTCGCCGGACCCCATCTTGCGGATGCCCTGGTAGGAGCTCTTCCACGCGGCGATGTGGTCGGTCTCGCAGGCGATGGCGCAAAGCGGCACCTGCACGTTCTCGATCCGCGCGACATGACCGGCGACCTGGAAACCGCCACTGGCGAACTCGTCGCGCTGACACAGCCCGCGCAGGTATTCCACGGCCATCTTCGCGGGCAGGTTGGTGCCGTCGCCGTTCCAGTAGAGCAGATCGAAGGCCGGCGGGCTTTCTCCCAGCATGTAGGACCGGATCGCCGGCTGGTAGATCAGGTCGTTGGAGCGCAGGAAGGAAAAGGTCCGCGACATGTAGAAACTGTCGAGATAGCCATGCTCGGAGACCTCGGCCTCGATCCCGTCGACGAAGTCGTCATCAAGGAAGACGCCCACCTCGCCCTTGTCCGAGAAATCGGTCAGGGTGGTGAAGAATGTGGCCGAATTGACGTAGTCCAGTCCACGGTCCTTGAGGATCGAGAGGGTGAGCGACAGGGTCGTGCCCGCGATGCAGTACCCGATGGCGTTGACCTTCTTGACCCCGCAGATCTCGCGCACTGTCTCGAGCGCGGTGACATAGCCGTCCTCGATGTAGTCGGCCATGCCCACCTCGCGATAGGTGGCATCCGGGTTGACCCAGCTGACCACGAAAAGCGTGTAGCCCTGGTCAACGATCCACTTGATCAGGCTGTTACGCTCTTTCAGGTCGAGGATGTAGAACTTGTTGATCCACGGCGGAAAGATCACCAGCGGCGTGGTGTGGACGTTCTCGGTGCTGGGAGCGTACTGGATCAGCTCGAACATGTGGTTGCGGAACACCACCTCGCCCGGCGTGGTCCCGAGGTTTTCACCCACCTTGAAGGCATCCCGGTCGGCAAGGTTCACGATCAGTTCGCCACCGTTGGCCTCAAGGTCGTGGACGAGATTCTCAAGGCCGGTCACCAGGCTCTCGCCCTCGGTTTCGACCGCACGTTCCAGCGCGTCGGGGTTGGTGGCCAGAAAGTTCGTGGGCGCCATCAGGTCGACGATCTGCTGGCTGAAATAGCGCAGCCGGTTTTGTTCCTGCTCGTCCAGCCCCTCGATGGTCTCTACCGCGTTGGACACGGCCTCGGCATTGAGCATGTACTGCTGCTTGATGAAGTTGAAATAGGGGTGCGTGTCCCAGAGGGGATTCCCGAAGCGCTTGTCGCTGGGGGTATGGTCCTCGGGCGCCTTGAGCTGCCCGCTGGCCAATGCATGTTGCGCCTCGACGTAATGCTGAAGGGTCTTGCCCCAGTAGCCGACCTGCTGCTCGATCAGCTTGGCAGGGTTGTTCATCATCTCGGACCAGTAGGCCGTGGCGGCCTTGGCGTAGAGCTCGTGACTGGGCCCCTGAAGGTCCTCGGGAACCTGCCGCTTGTTGGAGAGGACACTGACCAGCCGCTGGGTAAGCTCCTCGATCCGGGACATGTTCTCTTCCAGCCGCGACAGCGCCGCAGCACCATCCGCCTCGCCCTCTCCGGAATCCTCAGTTGTCATGTAGGCCCTCCCGGGGTATTTTGCAGTTGCAGCATGTGCCACTGGCAGGATCAGTGGTCAATGCGACCCATAGCACGGATGGTCGACATGTTCGACCGCACACGCGCAAGCAGGAGACGCCCGTGAAGTACATGATGACCTACGACATGATGGAGACGGCCCGGAACACGAACGAGTGGCTGGGCGCCACTGCGCGGGCCATGGCCTCCTACCCGGCGTTCGCGATGTGGCCCCACCCGGGCATGGCGCTGCTCAAGGCCTGGGGCGAGGTGACCGAACGCAGCTTCGCGCGCATGGCGGCCCGGCCCGACTGGGGCATCCCCTCCATCCCCGGCGAGGATGGCAAGGACCACGTCGTCTCGATCCGGAAGGTCATGGAAAAACCCTTCGGCGACCTGATCCATTTCCGGTGCCAGGGCCGGCACGAGCGGCCACGCAAGGTGCTGCTGGTCGCGCCCATGTCGGGGCACTACGCGACGCTTCTGCGCAAGACCGTGATCTCGCTCCTGCCGGATTGCGAAGTCTACATCACCGACTGGCACAATGCCCGCGACATACCCGTCTCGGCGGGCAAGTTCGACATCGAGGACTACACATTGCACGTGATGGATTTCATGCGTGAGATGGGCCCCGACACGCATGTCATCGCCGTCTGCCAGCCGGTCCCACTGACGCTGGCGGCCACCGCCTACCTGGCCGAACTGGACCCCGAGGCGCAGCCACGGTCACTGACGCTGATCGGCGGTCCCGTTGACCCCGAGGCAAACCACACCGAGGTGACCGACTTCGGCCGCACCGTCACCATGGGACAGCTGGAACAGTCGATGATCCAGCGGGTCGGTTTCAAGTACGACGGGGTCGGGCGCAAGGTCTATCCGGGACTGCTGCAACTTGCCTCTTTCATCTCGATGAACGGCGAGACCCACACCAGCGCCTTCACCAACCAGATCCTGCGCGGCGCCAAGGGCGAGGCCAGCGACCACGACAAGCACAACACCTTCTACGACGAATACCTTGCCGTCATGGACATGACCGCGGAATTCTACCTTTCCACGGTCGAACGTATCTTCAAGGCCCGAGAGATCGCGCGCAACGACTTCATCGTCGATGGCCACAAGGTCGATTTCGGCAAGATCACGCAGGTTGCTGTCAAGATCGTCGAGGGCGAGGATGACGACATCTCGGCCCCCGGCCAGTGCCTGGCCGCGCTGGACCTGCTGACCGGCCTGCCCGACAGCAAGAAGGCCAGCCACCTGGAACCCGGCGCCGGGCATTACGGCATCTTCGCCGGCAAGAGCTGGCGCAACAACATCCGCCCGCTGGTGCTGGACTTCATCGACGCCAACTCCGGCGCCCGGGGTGGCACCGCGCCACGCATCGCGGCGGTCGAGTAACCCGCGACCCGGGGGCATTTGCCCCTTTGCCCGCCGGCCACGGTGCCGCGCGGGCTCAGCGCAGCACAAGCGGCCGCCTCAGCCAGGCCTGGAGGGCGGCAATGGTGCCTTCGGGGTCCTCCAGCATGACCGAATGCCCGGCACAGTCGAGCACCTCGAGGGTGGCATAGGGGATCAGGTCGGCCTGGAACGCCTGCCGTTTCAGCGGCACGATCCTGTCCAACGCGCCCGCAAGGACCAGGGCGGGCTGGGTGATCCGGCGAAGACTGCCCTGGTGGTCGCGGCGGCGCTGCATGGCGCGCTGCTGACGTGCGAATACCGTGGCGCCCAGGTCGCGCGCCATTTGCGACAACTGCGCCATGTGCCGGCCGCGGTCGGACCCCGCGGCAACCTGCACCGGCAGCACCTCGCGCGCCAACATCTCCTCGAAGCGGCCCGAGCGGGCGCCGATCATCAGCGGCTCGCGGTCCGCCGCCTCCTGCGGCGTGTCTCCCAGGGCATTGGTGCCGATCAGGGCGATGCGGTTGATCCTCTCGGGCGCCCGGCGGAACATCTCCAGCGCGATCACGCCACCCAGCCCGTGCCCGGCCAGGGCGAATTTCGCGGGCGCCCCCGACAGCGTGGCCGAGGCCATTTCCTCGATCCGCTCGCCGGTCCAGACGGGGGCGACCATGACCGGCCGCACGTGATTGATTGCGGTGGTGACATCGGCCCAGCCGCGCGCGTCGGACAGCATGTCCGGCAAAAACACCAGTGTCTCGCTCATGACCGCCCGACTCCCAAACCGGCTTCGCTGTGCGCAGCGCCAAGACAGCCACGCCGTCCCGCGCAACGCAAGCACCTATCGCCGGTCAGCACCTGCCCAGCACCCGCGCCGCCCGCGGCCGGTAGAGCGCCAGAAGTCCAAGCACCGCCACCCCGAGGATCGCCGCCGGCGCCAGCGTCACCGACACATGAAGCGCCTCAAGCGCCGCGGGCTCCTGCGCGACCCGGCCCCGGGTCGTCTCGCGCCAGCCGAAAGAGCCCAGGATCAGCCCCAGCGCCCCGGGGGCCAGCGCGTTGGCCAGCTTCTGGCAGAACAGCCAGATCGCAGAGAAGCCGCCCTCGATCGCCATCCCGGTGCGGGCGCGGGTCACATCCATCAAATCGGGATACATGGCCCAGGGGATCTGCTGGTAGGCACCGTTGGTCATCCCCGCCAGCACGAAAAGCCCGGCAATCGCCGTGACATTGACCGAAGGCAGCGCGGCAAAAAGCGCGAACAACAGCAGGATGTAGAAACACACGCCCAGGACCAGCGCTACCAGCTTGCCCAGCCGCGCCGAGGCCAGCACCCAGCCCGGCTGGCTGAGGGTCGACCCCAGCGTGAAGGCGGCGAACAGCAGCGACAACACCGACACGGACCGCGCCGCCCCCGACAAAAACGTGTCACCGGTGTCGGTGATCAGGTAGAGCGCGGCAAAGGGCAGCCCGGCGGTGATCAGCGCGATGGCCAGCGTCATCACCCCGTAAAGCGCGGCCAGCGTCATGAAGGGACCGTTGCCCAGCACGTGGGCCAGCATCTGCCCGGGGCCGATCTCGACCGGCGCCGGATGACGCGGCGCATCCCGGATCGTCCAGACGGAAAACCAGATCGCGCCCAGGATCAGCGGCGAGACCACGAGCGCCGCCCGCGCATGTCCGCCCGCGGCGGCCAGCGCCGGCACCAGTGCCCCGCCCAGCAGAATGCCGACGCTGGCAAACCCCATACGCCAGGCCATCAACTGCGACCGCTCACCGGCGTCCCCGGTGATTTCTCCGGCCAGGGCGCCATAGGGAATCGCCACCATGGTGAAGCCCACCGTGGCCAGGCAGAAGAAGCCCAGCACCCAAGGCAGCGCTGCCACGCCGTCCAGCCCCGCGGGCACGGCGAACAATCCCACCATGCCGGCCACCATGACCACCGCCCCGACACCCATCCAGGGCGCGCGCCGCCCGTGGCGGCTTTCCGTGCGGTCCGAAAGATAGCCGATCACCGGGTCGGTAATCATGTCGAAGACCAGAACGGCCGTCGTCGCCGCCCCGGCGACCCCGGCAGGCACGCCCAGGTACGAGGTCAGGAAGGCCAGCACGAGCAACTGCTTGACCACCACGAAGACCACCACGCCCAGGTCCGCCAGCCCCCAGCCCGCCTTTTGCCCCAGTGTCAGTGCCATGCCCCCTCCCCGCAGGTCCCAGCCAATACCAAAACCCGCCGCATCCCAAGCGAAACCGCGGCAGGACGGCGGGGTTCTTCTGGCCGGAAATATCCTCGGGGGGAATTGGCCGGCAAGGCCAAGGGGGGCGGACAGCCCCCCTCCCCGAGGCGTAGCCGAGGCAGGCCTGCGCGGCGCAGCCGCCCCGCTAGATCCGTCCCAGCACCTCTTCAAGGCTGCTTTCGATCAGCGCCAGGCACTCGGGGCCAGAGAACCTGTGGTCGGCCCCATCGACCAGCGTCAGGCGCATGTCCGGGCCCTGCGCGTGTTCCAGCAGGCGCAACGCGACCGGCGTTTCCACATCCCGGTCGGCCGTCCCCTGCAGAAAGCGCACTGGAAAGGGCAGCGACAGCGGCGCGCGCAGGACCAGCCGCTCGCGCCCGTCCTCGATCAGGCGGCGCGTGATGATGTAGGGATCACCGTAGTCCGACGGCAGAGCGACCTGGCCATCCCGCTCCAGCGCGGCGCGCTGGTCGACGTCGAACCCCGCCCACATGCTGTCCTCGGTGAAATCCGGCGCGGCGGCGATGGTGACAAGACCGGCGACCTTGTCAGGCCGCGCCCGCGCCACAAGCAGCGAAATCCACCCGCCCATGGAGGACCCCACCAGGACAACCGGCCCATCGATTCCGTCCAGCACCGCGCAGGTGTCCTCGAACCAGTCGCCGATGCAGCCGTCGGTGAAAGCCCCGCCGCTGATCCCGTGGCCGGAATAGTCGAAGCGCACGAAAGCCTGGCCGCGCGCGCCCGCCCAGCGGTCGAGGTGCACCGCCTTGGTGCCCGCCATGTCGGACTTGAACCCGCTGCAGAACACGACCGTCGGGCCCTCGCCCGCGCTTTTCTGCAAGGCGATGCGCCGTCCTTGTGGTGTCGTGACCTCCTCGGTCATGTGATCCCCCCTGTCCTGATGCCAAGGATCTCAGAGCACAGACCGCGCCCGGGATGCAAGCTTGACACCGCCCCGGCACGGGGCGAAAACACATCGGCAAGACATACCCGCAACCGGGCGTTCCGTGGGCGCCAAACCGACGAGGAGACAGGCCATGCATGACGGCCGGCCCCAGATTTCCCTGACCTTTCCCGATGGCAATGCACGCAGCTTTCCCAGCGGCGTGACCCCGGCCGACGTGGCCGCCGAGATATCGACCTCGCTGCGCAAGAAGGCCATCTCGGCCCATGTCGACGGCCGGCACTGGGACCTTCAGTGGCCGATCGAGGCCGACGCAGCCATCGCCATCAACACGATGAACGACGAAGCTCCCGCGCTGGAACTCATCCGCCACGACCTGGCCCATATCATGGCCCGCGCCGTGCAGGAAATCTGGCCGGACGTGAACGTCACCATCGGCCCCGTGATCGACAACGGGTGGTACTACGACTTCGACCGGGCCGAGCCCTTCACCCCCGAAGACCTCGGCGCGATCGAGAAGAAGATGAAGGAAATCATCAACAAGCGCGACGTGGTTTCCACCGAGGTCTGGGATCGCGCCCGCGCGGTCAAGCACTACGAGGACAACGGCGAACCCTACAAGGTCGAACTGATCGGCTCAATCCCAGGCGACGAGCCGCTGCGCATGTACTGGCATGGCGACTGGCAGGACCTGTGCCGCGGCCCGCACCTGCAGCATACCGGGCAGGTGCCCGGGGACTCGTGGAAACTCATGTCCGTGGCCGGCGCCTACTGGCGCGGCGACAGCAGCCGCCAGATGCTGCAACGCATCTATGGCGTCGCCTTCCAGAGCCGCGACGACCTCAAGAAATACCTGAATTTCCTCGAAGAGGCCGAACGCCGCGACCACCGCAAGCTGGGCCGCGAGATGGACCTATTCCACATGCAGGAAGAGGCCCCGGGCCAGGTCTTCTGGCACCCGGACGGCTGGACCATCTATACCGCGCTGCAGGACTACATGCGCCGCAAGCAGCGTGCCGGCGGCTACCGCGAGATCAACACGCCCCAGGTGGTGGACCGCAAATTGTGGGAGGCCTCGGGCCACTGGGACAAGTACCAGCACCACATGTTCGTGGTCGAGGTGGACGAAAGCCGCGACGGCGAAAACGACGATGCGGCGGTCAGGAACAAGGCGCAGACCCGGATCAACGCGCTCAAGCCGATGAACTGCCCCTGCCACGTGCAGGTCTTCAACCAGGGCCTGAAAAGCTATCGCGACCTGCCGCTGCGGCTGGCCGAGTTCGGCTCTTGCGCGCGGTTCGAATCCTCGGGGGCGTTGCACGGCATCATGCGGGTGCGCGGGTTCACGCAGGACGATGCGCATATCTTCTGCACCGAAGAGCAGATCCAGGAGGAATGCGCGCGATTCATCGACTTCCTTGCCGGGGTCTACCGTGAGCTTGGCTTTCCCGAGTTCGAGATCCGTTTCGCCACCCGCCCCGAAAAGCGCGTGGGATCGGATGAAAGCTGGGACTACGTCGAGGGCGCGCTGGAAAAGGCGATCGAGGCCGTGGGCCGCGATTACACCCTGGAACCGGGTGACGGCGCCTTCTATGGACCCAAGCTTGACTTTTACCTGACCGACGCCATCGGCCGGGTCTGGCAATGCGGCACCTTCCAGGTGGACCCGAACCTGCCCGAACGGCTGGGTGCGACCTACATCGCCGCGGACGGCGAAAAGCACCGCCCCTACATGCTGCACCGTGCCGCGCTGGGGTCCTTCGAGCGGTTCATCGGCATCCTGATCGAGAACTGGGAAGGCAAGCTGCCCTTCTGGCTGGCCCCGCGGCAGGTCGTCGTGGCCTCGATCACCTCCGAGGCCGACGACTACGTCCACGAGGTCGTGGCACGGCTAGGTGCGGCCGGGGTCCGCGCCGAGGCGGACATCCGCAACGAGAAGATCAACTACAAGGTCCGCGAACATTCCCTTGGCAAGGTGCCGGTGATCCTCGCCTGCGGCGCGCGCGAGGTCGAGGAGCGCAGCGTATCGGTGCGCCGCCTGGGACAGAAACAGACCACGGCGGCCACGCTCGACGAGATCACCGCCGAACTGGAAAGGGCGGCCACGCCGCCGGACCTTCTGTAACAATCGGGCCTCCAGCGCTGTAACCTTCGACGCCCCGCCCCGTGCGGGGCGTTTGTTTTCAGGCGACACATTGTCACGCCCCGTAACAGGCCGGTGATACACGCCCCAGTGAATGGCGCGTGTGCGCCTGGCGACACTAGGGTTTCGACGTCGGCCAGGACAGGTCGGCGCACATTGCATTCAATTGAGAGGGATCGACCCCATGACCAAGACAACCACCAAGCTGGCACTCGCCGCCTCCGTCGCCACGGCCGTTGCAGGGCTGACCACGGCCGCCCAGGCGCAAGAGAACGTCAAGTGCTACGGCGTCAGCCTTGCCGGCGAGAACGACTGTGCCGCCGGCCCCGGCACCACCTGCGCGGGCACCTCGACCGTCGATTACCAAGGCAACGCCTGGACACTGGTGCCGGCCGGCACCTGCGAAGACATGGAGCTGCCCGAGATGGCCGACGGCGGCGATCGCATGGGCAGCCTCGAGCCGCTCGACCGGGACATTCCGCAATCATGACACAGCGGGGCCGGGCAGCCGCGCCCGGCCCCTCTCGCCGACGGAGACCGCGGATGTTCGACGCGCCACATATCCCCCTGCCAAGCTTGCCCGGTGTCGGCTACAAGCCCCAGCACTTTGCCGAAATCCTGGCCGACCCCGGCCCGGTCGAATGGCTGGAGATCCATGCCGAGAATTACATGGGCGCGGGCGGCCGCCCGCTGGCCCAACTGCGGGCGCTGTCCGAGCGGTTCGCCTTTTCGGTGCACGGCGTGGGCCTGTCCATTGGCGGCGCGGACCCGTTGGACAGAGACCACCTCGCCCGGCTCAAGACCCTGTGCGACTGGCTGCAACCGGCCAGTTTTTCCGAACACCTGGCCTGGTCCAGCCACGACAGCACCTTCTTGAACGACCTTTTGCCCCTGCCCTACACCACCCCAACCCTCGATCGCGTCTGTGCCCATATCCATCAGGTGCAGGATGTGCTGGGCCGCCGCATGTTGCTGGAAAACCCGTCTTCCTACCTGGCCTTTGCCGAGAGCGAGATGGAAGAGACCGAATTTCTGTCACAGGTTGTCCGCCGGACCGGCTGCGGCTTGTTGCTGGACGTCAACAATGCCTTCGTCAGCGCCACGAACCTGCGCTATGCCCCCCGAGCCTATATCGACGCCTTCCCGCTGGACGCGGTGGGCGAGATCCACCTGGGCGGCCACGACGAGGACGCCGACGACGGCGGCGCACCGCTGCTGATCGACAGCCACGGATGCGCGGTGGCGGACCCTGTCTGGGCATTGCTGGATCACACGCTGGGGAAATGCGGCCCAAGGCCGGTGCTGGTCGAATGGGACACGGATGTGCCCGACTGGCCCGTTCTGGCCGACGAGGCGCGCCGCGCCGAAAGGGCCTTGCAACGGGTGCCCGCATGACCGGCCAGGCAGGCTTTCGCACGGCGCTTCTGGACCCCGCCGCCGCACCGCCAGCCGGACTCGTGAACCCGGACGGCACCGCCGCCGCCAAACGGTTCGACGTCTACCGCAACAATGTCGCCGTCAGTCTGGCCGAGGCCTTGGAGACCGCCTTTCCGGTGATCCTGAAACTGGTGGGTGCGGATTTCTTTCGTGCGATGGCCGGGGTCTACCTGCGCCGGCACCCGCCCCGATCGCCGCTGATGATGTTCTACGGCGCCGACATGCCGGAATTCCTGCAAGGTTTCGGACCGGCGCGATCCCTGCCCTACCTGCCCGACGTCGCCCGCCTCGAACTGGCCATCCGGCGCGCCTATCATGCCGCCGATACCGCGCCTTTCGATCCCGCGACGCTGACCTCGTTGCCCGAGGACGCCCTGCCGGGGCTGCGGTTCACCTTCGCGCCGGCCCTGCGGCTTGTGGCCTCGGATCATCCCGTCGCAGGTCTCTGGACAGCGAACACGGCAGGCGGCTCCGCACCCTCCGCCCGCCCCGAGACAGCACTTGTCACCCGGCCCGGCTTCGATCCTATTGTCGATGCCCTGACCCCGGTCCAGGGCCGCGCGCTGGACGCGCTCATGAACGGCGCGCCACTGGGCCGCGCCCTGCACCAGAGCGGGCCAGACTTCGATTTCGAGCAGCTTCTGACACTGATGCTGGAGCGCAACGCCATCACCGCCCTGACCACCGAGGAGTTCGCCTGATGACCGCCCTTTTGTCCGCCTATGACCGTCTCGTCGCTGGGCTGGAACGCATAGCGCCCCTGCTCTTGCCCAGCCTGGCTCGCCTGGTCTTCGCCGCCACGCTCTTGGTCTATTTCTGGAACTCGGCACTGACCAAGGTCGGGGACGGCCTTCTGGGGATATTCCAACCATCGCTGGGGGCCTATGCGCAGATTTTCCCGCGCGCGATGGAGGCCGCGGGCTTCGATCCAGGCCAGCTGGGGCTGTTTCATTGGGCGGTGGTCGTGGCCGGAACGCTGGCCGAGATCCTGCTTCCGCTGCTGATCGTGCTGGGGCTGTTCACCCGGCTGGCCGCCCTGGGGATGATCGGCTTCATCACCGTCCAAAGCCTGACCGACCTTTATGGCCACGGCGGCATCGGGCACGACGGGACGCTGGGCGCCTGGTTCGACGGGGTGCCCGATGCCCTGATCCTGGATCAGCGGGCCTTCTGGGTCTTCGTACTGGTCTGTCTGGTGCTGCGCGGAGCCGGCCCCCTGTCGCTGGACACCATGCTCAGAAATGCGCCCTGGGCTCGTCCGGCTTCCCGGCCGCGATAGCCAGCACCCCGCCCAGCCCGACAAAGCCGATGGGAAACATCGTGCCCACGTTGAAGCCGAAGGCGGCGTAGAACAGCGCGCAGGCGACCAGCATGAGGATTCCCCCCCAGAGGGCGCGCACCTTGGCCATGGCGCCGCCCGCGATGGCCAGAAGCGGGGCCAGGAAGCTGGCCGTTCGGATGAAGCCGGGGTTGTCCAGCACGCCGAATATCTCGGCGATCTCGCCATGGCGCTCGCTGACCTCGGCATAGCCGTAGCCCACCAGCCCGACGATGATGCCCATGATGCCGCCGATCAGGCCAAGGACCAGTGCCGCGTTTCGCATGATGCCTCCGTTCTTCGTTGGGCTTTATCTGGGGGCTTGCGCCGATTATCCAAGCAGCGTCTCCTCGACAGGCCTGGTCCAGCCTTGGTGCCACTGCCCGCCTGACTCGATAACCGGGCGTTTCAGCAGGGTCGGATGCGTGGCCAGCAGGTCCGCGGCGGGGCGCTGACGATCCTCCTGGGACAGCCCGCGCCAGGTGGTCGAGCGGGTGTTGACGGCGCCATCCCCGAACCGGTCGAGGATCGCCTGCATATCGGCCGGGCCGATCCCATCGGCGCGCACGTCTATGACCTGCGGGTCATGCCCCGCCGCGCGCAGCGCCTTGAGCGCCTTGCGGCAGGTATCACAGGATTTCAGCCCGAAAAGGCGCATGTGCCGCCTCCTTTTTGTGCAAGTGCCGTTGGGATCGGCGCCGCCCTGGCCCCGACAGGGTATTGTCATTTGCTTTTTGCCCGTCCGATCTAATTTTATCAATGCAAGGCTGACGGATTGCCGCCCTTTTGCGCGCGGCACCGGAAGACCTGGACCCCGGGGACTGGGGCCCAGTCCCCCCTGAAAGCACAGGAGATACGGACATGCCCAGGGGCACCGTGAAATGGTTCAACACCGCAAAAGGCTTCGGCTTCATCGCGCCAGACGATGGCGGCAAGGACGTCTTCGTCCACATCTCGAAGGTGGAAGAAGCCGGGCTGACCGGCCTGGCCGACGAACAATCGGTCGAATTCGAACTGGTCGAGGGGCCCGACGGCCGCCAGATGGCAGGCGACCTGAAGCTGGGCTGAGGGGCGCGCCGGGCCTGCCAGCCTCTCGTCGATGACCACCGACACGCCGGAGGATGTCGCTAAAGCGCCTCTCGCTGCGACAGTCCCGCGTAGTCCCCGAGGCTTTCTGGGTTGGCAAGCGAAGCCTTGTTCCTGACCTCCTCTCCCAAGGCGGCAGACTTGGCCGCGCCCTCGACACGCTTGCCACTGATCGTGTAGGGCACGGCCCCCACCGTATAAATCGCGGCCGGAACATGGCGCGGCGAGCATTCCTGCCGCAACCGGGTGCGGATCTCCTTTGCAAGTTCGGACGTGGCCGCCGCACCCCCGGCCATCTGCAGGCAGAGCACGATTTCCTCGTCATCGCCGACCGGCCGCCCGAAGGCCAGGCAATCGGCCACCTGCGGCAGGCGCTCGCAGACGTTGTAGATATCGGCGGTGCCGATGCGTACCCCGCCGGGGTTGAGCGTGAAATCGGACCGCCCGTGGATGGTCAGGCTGCCGTCGAGGTGCTCGGTCAAGCGGTCGCCATGGGTCCAGACCTGCGTCCGGTCCTCGAAATAGGCCCGGTGGTAGCGCGCGTCGCCATCCTCCCCCCAGAAGGTCAGCGGCATCGAGGGGAAGGGTTCGGTGCAGCACAACTCGCCGGGGCGGTCGATGACGGCCACACCACGATCATCCAGAACCTGCACCGCCATGCCCAGCGCCTTGGCCATGAGCGCCCCGCGCCGCACCGGCAGCATCGGCGCCCCGGTCAGGAAACACCCCATCAGGTCGGTGCCCCCGGAAATCGAGAAGAACCCGAAATGGTCGCCCACCGCGTCATACATCCAGTCGTATTGATAGGGCGCCATGGGGCTGCCCGAGGCCAGCAGCCAGCGCAGCGAGGCCAGGTCGTAGTGATCGCGGGGCCTGAAGCCCATGTCGGACAGGGTCGACAGGTACTTGGGGGAAATTCCCAGATGCGTCAGCCGCTCGTCTTGCACCAGTTGCCACAGCATGGTGCCATCCAGTTCCCCGTCCCGCTTGACCACCGGCGCCCCGTCGTAAAGCACCACCGTAGCCCCGGCGGCCAGCCCCGACATCAGCCAGTGATACATCATCCAGGCGGTGTTCGAATACCACAGCACCCGGTCACCGGGCCGCACGTCGACGTGCAGCACGTGTTCCTTAATCATGGTCAGCAACACGCCGCCTGTCTTGTGGACGATGGCCTTGGGCTTTCCGGTCGTGCCCGAGGTATACATGACGTAGATCGGCGCATCGAAGGGCACGCGGGTGAAGGTCAGGTCGGCTTTCTGCCCGAACTCCTCCCAGGCGACGGTCGGCACTTGCGCCTTCGTCGTATTCTCGCCCACCAGCACAAGCCGGGCCAGTCCCGGCATCTGGTCGGCCACCTCGCCGATGCGGTCCGAGACATCGACCGGCTTGCCGCCGTAGGTGATGCGCGGCGCGGCAAAGAGCACCTTCGGCTCAACCTGCCCGATCCGGTCGAGGATGGCCGCCGCCCCGAAATCGGGCGAACACGAGGTCCAGACCCCGCCAACGGCGGCCGTGGCAAGCAGCGTCACCAGCGCCTCGGTGCGATTGGGCAGTACCGCGCCCACGCGGTCGCCCTGCCCCACGCCCGCCGCGCGCAGCCCATCGGCGCATTTGGCGACCCGTGCGCGCAGCTCATCGGCGGTGACATGGGCGCGGTGGCCGGTCTCGTCGGCCTCGACGATCACCACCTCGTCGCCGGTCTGGCGCAGGAAGTTTTCGGCCAGGTTGATGCGCGCATCGGGGAAGAAACGGGCGCCGGTCATCCAGGCATCATCATTCGGCACGAAGACCCGTTCACCCTTGTCCCCGATCACGCCGACGAAGTCCCAGACCTTAGACCAGAACCCCGACAGGTCGCTGATCGACCATCGGTGCAAACCCGCGTAATCGCGCGGATCAAAGCCGCTCTCGCGCGCGAAGCGCGCCAGTGCGCTGTCCTGCCAGCGGTCCTCGGACGGTGTCCAGACAATCTCGGGCATCGTGGTGGTCACTCCTGTTCTAGAATGCGTCGCCCTTGCGGGCCAGTTCCTGAATTTCATATATTTCTGATTGGCTTAGGCCGTAAACCTCGCGTGCAGCATCAGGCGTGATATAGCCCAGTGCCAAGTCGCGGCGCACCTGTGCGGTATCCCGATCACGGGGCGCACCGTAGCCCGCACCGCCAGGAAACGCCATCAACACGCGCGCGCCATGGGGCACGAATTGCCGCCCCTTGCCACGCATCGTGGTGCCGTCGTCCCGGGCGATCCGTGTGGGGGCGCCGTCCTGCCCGCCACGCCGCCCGCGTGCCGGGTGATCGACCCGGTCCAGCATGGCCGAGATGTCGAATTCGTGGCCCTCGCGCGCGCCGACCTCCATGTATTGGCCCAGCCCCCCGCGATACTGCCCGGCCCCGCCGCTGTCGGGGCGCAACTCCTTGCGCCAGATGATGACCGGGCCGACCTGTTCGGTCGCCTCGACCGGCATGGTCATCACCCCCGAGGGGAAGGCCGTGGCGTTCATGCCGTCCAGGCCGGGCCGCGCCCCCGATCCGCCGGAATTGAAGGTCAGCACCTCGGCGCGGACGGCATCGGCGGGCGCGTCGGCATCCGTTCGGGGCCGAAGGGACAGCTGAAAATTGCACAGGCAGCCCGCACCCTCGGCGGGCACCACGCCTGGCAAGAGCTTGTCGAGCGCGTCATATACCGTGTCCGGCACCATGTGGCCGATCACGTGGCGCAGCGCCACGGGCGCGGGCCAAGTCGCGTTTACAATCGTGCCCTCGGGCGCGGTAATCTCGAACGGGGCGAGACTGGCCGCGTTGTTTGGAATATCCGGCGCGATGGCGCATTTGAGCGCGTAGCAGGCATAGGCCTTGGTATAGACCAGCGGCACGTTGATGCCTTTCTTGTCGACCTTGCTGGTCCCGGACCAGTCGCTGAGGATGCGGTCGGTCTCGATGGTCAATGTCACTCGCAGGTCGATCGGTGACGAGTAGCCGTCAATGCGCATGTGGCCCTCGGCCTGACCGGGGGTCAGCGCATTGATCCGTGCCAGCGTTGCGGCGCGCGAATTGGACAGAATGAAATCGGAAATGCCGGTCAGGTCAGTCAGGCCGAACTCGTTCATCATGGCGCGCAATCGCCTCTGGCCGATTTCGTTGCAACTGGCCAGCGCGTAGATATCGCCCACCAACTGGTCCGGTTCACGCACATTGCCGCGAATGATCTGCACCAGCGTCTGGTCAACCTGCCCGGCCCGCGCAAAGGGCATGACGGGGATATAGAGCCCCTCTTCATGCACGTCGTTGGCATCCGCGCCGAAGCCGCGCCCGCCGATATCGGTGACGTGCGCGGTGCAGGCGAAAAAGCCGATAAGGTCCTCGCCGTGAAAGGTCGGAGTGACCACGGTGATGTCATGCTTGTGACCCGTCCCCTCCCACGGATCGTTGGTCAGGTAGACATCGCCCGGGGCCATGTTTTCCACGCCGATGCGGCGGATGAAATGGCCAACGGCGTCGGCCATGGCGTTGACATGGCCCGGCGTGCCCGTGACCGCTTGGGCCAGCATCTCGCCGCTCGCGTTGTAGACCCCGGCAGACAGGTCTCCGGCCTCGCGCACGCTGGTCGAAAAGGCGGTGCGGATCAGCGCCTGGGCCTGTTCCTCGACGACCGAGATCAGGCGGGTCCACATGACCTGACTGGCGACTTTCGACGGTTTGCTCATGATGCGTTTCCCTGCGCGACCACCTCGATCGTGCCATCGCCCAGCGCGCGGGCGCGGCGGCTGGCAGGGACGACCACGGTGGTTTCCTGCTCGGTGATCAACGCCGGGCCGGCCAGAGTGCTGCCGGGGGCCAGCCCTGTCCGACGCAGCACCGCCGCGGACAGCACCGCGCCACGGGCCGGATCGAACAAGTCCCGTGTGCCCGAAGCCGCCGGTTCCGGCCCGTCGGCGACCCGCTCGACCGGCGCCGGCCGGGCTTGCCGCGTGGCCGCCTTGACCGACCAGACCGTGATCTCGGCCCGCAGCCCGGCAACCGTCCGCCCGAAGAGCTTTTCGTATTCCGCCTCGAAGAGCGCCAATATCTGCCCGGCCTCCGGCGCGGCGGCCTGGGCAGGCGTAAGGTCGATCGGGATTTCCCAGCCCTGGCCGGCGTAGCGCATGTAGAGCCTGTGCTCGGCGGTGACCTCGGCCTCGGCGTCGCAGGCGCGCACGAAACCGGTCGCTTCCTGCTCCATCTCGGCGAAAAGGCTGCGCACGGCGGCGGGATCGAAGGCGTCCATCGCGGTGAAGACCGAGCGGGTTGCCTCGAAACTGAAGGGCGCGCGCAGGAACCCGATGGCCGAACCGACCCCCGCGCCCCGCGGCACCAGGCATCGGTCGAGGCCCAGCTTCTCGCACAGCCGCGCGGCATGCAGCGGGGCGGCCCCGCCGAAGGCGATCATGGTGTAATCGCCCAGATCCTCGCCGTTTTCCACGGCATGGACGCGGGCGGCGTTCGCCATGGTCTCGTCCACCACCTCGGCCAGGCCGAAGGCGGCTTCTTGCGGATCCATCTCCAGTATCTCGCCGATCGCGGTGCCAAGCGCCGTGCGCGCCTTGTCGGGGTAGAGCGGGATCGAGCCGCCCGCGAAATCCTCGGGGTCCAGCTTGCCCAGCACAAGGTCGGCATCGGTGACCGCGGGCTTGTCGCCACCGCGCCCGTAGCAGGCCGGTCCCGGTTCGGACCCGGCGCTTTCAGGACCGACCCTTATCTGGTTCATCGCGTCCACACGGGCCAGCGACCCGCCGCCGGCGCCGATCTCGACCATGTCGATGACGGGGATCGAGATCGGCATGCCCGACCCCTTCTTGAAGCGATAGCTGCGCGCGACCTCGAAGACTCGCGCGGTCTTGGGGGTCTGCGCCCGGATCAGGCAGATCTTGGCCGTGGTGCCCCCCATGTCGAAGGACAGGACCTTGTCCAGCCCGTGCCGCGCCGCCAGGTCGGCGGCAAAGATCGCGCCACCCGCCGGGCCGCTTTCCACCAGGCGCACGGGAAACTCGGCCGCCGCCTCCAGCGCCATGATGCCGCCGCCCGAGTGCATCAGGTAGACCGGGCACGCGGCGCCCTCAGTCGCCAACCTGTCCTTCAACCTGCCCAGGTAAGAGGCCATGAGAGGCTTGATATAGGCATTCGCGATCGTGGTGTTGAAGCGTTCGTATTCGCGCATCTGCGGGCTGACCTGGCTGGACAGCGACACCATGGCGCCGGGCATCCGCTCGGCCAGGACCTTGGCGATCAGGCGTTCGTGGGCGTCATTCGCATAAGCGTGCAGCAGGCCGACGGCCACGCTTTCATAGCCCGCCGCGGCCAGGTCATCGACCAGCGCCTCGACCTCGGCGCGGTCCAGCGGGACCAGCACCTCGCCCCGCGCGTCGATGCGTTCGGCGACCACGTGGCGGCGATTGCGCGGCAGCAGCGGGTCTGGCAGCACCAGGTTCAGGTCGTATTGCTCGAACCGGCTTTCCGTGCGCATCTCGATCACATCGCGAAAGCCCCTCGTGGTAATCAGCGCGGTCTTGGCTCCGCGTCGCTCGATCAGGGCATTGGTCGCCAACGTGGTGCCATGGATGATCTGCGCGATCTGGTCCGGCGCGACGCCCGCCGCCTGGCAGACCCGGCTCATGCCCTCGACGATGGCGTCCTCGGGGGCGCCATGGGTCGTGAGCACCTTTGCCGAGGTCCTGTCCGCCCCGCACTCCAGTACCACATCCGTGAAGGTGCCGCCGATATCGACTCCCAGCCTGGCCATCTTCAGGATCTTCCCTTGCCGTTTCGCGTGCAGGCTAGTGCCAAACGGCGGGGAATGGCCAGACCCCGCGGGCCATCGCGGCTCCAGGGGACGGTCCCGCGGGACCGGCCCGGTGGCGACGCGCCGCTAGAGCATGCCGCCCGACCCGAGAATGGCCAGACCCGTGCCGATGAACAACAGCGACAAAAGGGCGATCGCGGCAAAGATCAGCGAGATGGCCGCCACGATGATCGCGATCAGCGCGATCAGGGCCGCGTTTTCATCCCCGTCCGCCTTCGACGCGATCCGGGCCTGCCGCCCCAGCACCAGCCCGACGATCGACAGCACGATGCCGACGACCGGGATGAAGAACGCCAGGACCGCGCAGACGATGGCGATGATGGATTTCTTCATCGACCCGGACATGTTCCTGATGTCGGCGGTGTCATCGGGGCTGGCGTAGATCTCGCGCGCGCTACCGTCCTCCGCGGTGACGAAGTCGACGGTGATGCCGGCCCTGGGGCTGACATCCGATTTCCAGTCGGCGGCCGAGAACGCGTAGCGCTGGCCGTCATCACCGGAAATCGTGCCGCTGCTTTTCTGGATGTTGAATTCGAGTATCCTGCCGTTCATCTGTCGCCTCCTGTCGGGTGTCGCATGGATCACGTGATCCCGCCCGTCATGCCGGGCAATTGAAATTGAAACTGTAAAAGGCGTCGTTTCCGACGACCTCGTGGCGCATGTCGCCGACCGTGACGCGGCCCAGATCATCCTCGATCAGCAGCGAAGCCCCCACCTCCAAGGTCTGGTCCCAGTCACCGCTCCCAATCGACGCCGCTTTCCGCAAGAACCGCCGAGGGCGATCAGCCCCGACAGGACCGGCGCCTGTCGCGCTTCGCCCCCGGCGCGGCGCAAATGGCCGAAGCGCGCGCGGTCCCTTGCGTCCGTCTGGTGCCCGAGGGGCGGACTCTCGGGCTTCGGACGGGGCTGCGCCGGGATCGGTCATCGTGGACTCACTGGCAAGAAATCAATGGCAATGATGGTCTTGCCGCAACGTACCGCTGTCAACGCCGCGGACCCAGTCCGATCCGGGCGGGGGGCAATACGGCATCTCTCCCCCGTTCAGGGGATGCAAGGGACGGTGCGTTTGTGGCCCAATGCTACCCTTCGCGGCCACAATGGGAGACACGAGCGATGGCACAGCCGACAAAAACACCCGCGCGGCGCCGGGGCATGGGGCGGCGCCGGGCGCTGGCCATGCTGGCGGCGCTGGGGCTGGTCCCGCGCGCGGCGCTGGGACAGGAGGCCGAGGCACCCGAGACCTGGGCCTGCGGGGCCTCGCGGCCCACGCAGTTCGGGATGCACCGGCTGGAATACATCCTCGAGGGCCGCGAGGCGACAGCGATCCGGGGCGTGATGCACTTTGATCTCGACGGCTATGACTGGCTTGCCGAGAACGAGGACACCCGCGCCCTGGGGGTTGAGAGTTGGGGCTCGCCCTTCGCCCGCGCCATCGCCAATGAGGCGCGCAAGCGGCGCGCGGCCCTGCACCGGGTGCCGGCGGGCGACGAGCGCGAGGCGGTCAACGCCATGATACAGGCGGCGGAGACGGCCGCGAATCTGGGCATTACTGGGCTTCTTGAGTTGTACCTGCAAACACCGCCCGGCCGCGCCGATACGCTGGTGCCCGAGAAGATGATCTTGCGCTTCCCGCCGATGGGCAAGTTCGCGGGAGTGGACAACGATTTCCTCGGGATAACGGCGCTGACCGCCAATGGCGAGAGGATTATCGAATGGAGTTACCAGGTGACCGACGCCGACTCGTCGCTTTCCGGCGTGGGCCCTGCGCCGATGATCGTCGAGCAGGACCGCGCCCGGATCAGGGTGCTGGCCGACAAGATGATCGCGGGCGAGCTTATTTCCTTTCGCGTGAATGACGAGAACCAGCAGACCCTCCACGAGGTCGCGCTTCCACTAGGCTATGACTGGGCCACGGAGTATGCCGCGATGACCGGCCTGCAGCCCGTCGCGCAGCAGGCCGCGCGGGCGAAGGCACAGGGCACATACGAGGATTTCCGTGCCGACAATCCCGGGGGCGGCACCTGCGAAACGCGCGGCTGCTTCTTGACCACCGCCACGGCCGGGGCGGTGGGCCTGCCTGATGACTGCTGGGAACTGGCCACCCTGCGCGCCTTCCGCGACGGCTGGCTGGCGCAGCATCCCGGCGGGGCGGCACTGACCGCGCGTTACTATCGGCTGGCACCGCTGCTGGTGCGCCGCGTCGACCGGCGCCCCGACGCGCGCGCCGTCTGGCTGCGGACCTGGGCCTTCGGCGTGGTCCCGGCCGCGCTGGCCGCGCGGCTGCGGCTGAACCGCCCGGCACTGTGGATCTACCGCGCCATGGTGCGCCGCTTGGCGCGCCGCGCGCGGATCACCTGATGTCGGCCGTCCCGGCGCCCGGGGCCATCGCGGCGGCCAGATCGGCGGCCCTGCGTCGCCTGCGCGGGGCCCAGGGCCAATGGGCGATCACCAGTGCCAGCCCGATGAGCAGCAGCAGGACAGCGGGCGCCGCCGCCGCAACCCTACCGTTGACCATTGCCCCGGCCCCGATGGCACCGCCGGCGATCACCGAGACCAGACCAATGATGAACATCACGAGGTTCGCCCCCCTGGAAGGGCCCAGCGTGACCTCGGCCCCCGGCCGCGCCTCTGCAAAGGCCCGCAGGACCGCGGCCACCGCCGCCCAGTGTTCCTGGGCGTCGGGATTCGCGGCATAGCCCACGCGCGACGCGTTGAAGCCGATGGACCGGCGCGTGTCACCACGGAACAGGTCAAGCCGCACCATGCGGGCATCGCCGAAGGTCTTCATTTCCAGGAAGGCGCTGTCCACCTCGGCCAGGTCGACGGCCTCCTGGTTCGCCATGGACAAGACAGTCCCGTCGAGGCAGACCTCGACCGGCCCGCCAAGAGCCGTGGACCGGTAGCGGAAGGCCCGCGGTTCCTGTCCGGTCACGGCGGCACCCAGGTCGCGAAAACGCGCCGTGCCAGCCAGGTGCAACCCCCCGCGGCAAGCACATGCACCAGCAGCAGCAGGATCAGCCAGGTCAGGAAGCTCTCGTCGGGGATCACCAGCGCGGCCAGCGCGGACATCACGGCCCATAGGACGAAGGCAGCCCCCAGAGCCACGCGCCAACTGATGCCGCCCCTGCGCCGATCGTGAAGGGCCACCGCCAGCCCCACGGCAATGCCGGAGACCAGCCCGAAGCCATAGGCCAGGGGCAAACCCGCCGCCAGGGTGATCAGGAAACCGGGCCAGAGGGCCGCGCCGATCGACCCGTCCTGCGCCACGCCGAGTTCCGTGACGAAGGCGATGAGCACCAGAAGCGCGACCGCCCCGATGGCCCCGAGAAGCGGCCCCAGCAGGGCATAGAGCGCGGCAATCCCCGCGAACCGACCCCCTCCGGGGCGCGTGTCGGGGGGCGGTGCGGGATACTGGCTCATCTGCCGCGTCTCCTTCTGGTCGGACATTGCGAGGCGCGTCAGTCGCGCCGGTAGGGATTGATTTCGCACATCATGGTGACTGCGAGGTCCGCGTAATCGCTGAAGTCCGTGTAATAGCCCTGCACGCGGTCCCAGTGCGCGCCGCCTTCGGCAAAGCCGTTCGCAGGCAGTCCGCCCGCCATGACATCGGTGACGAAGGCCTCGGCATCTATATCGCCCATGTTCTGCACGTCGCGACACCGCAGGAAGAAGGCCATCGTTGCGGCGGCTTCCTCGACGGTAAAGGGATTTTCGCCCGCGACGGCCTCGGACCAGCCGTCATGGGCGGTGTTGAGAACACCACCCGGCGTAACCGGCCCCTCGGCCACCGCCGGCCCCGCCGCCAAGACACCCATCAGGCCCGCCAGGGCCGCGCCCGCACTTCGTCTCATGGTCCTTTTCCCTTCGATCATCGATGCCACGCCGGTCTCAGAGTCAGCCTACAGCCTGCCGACCCCGCCCAGATATCCCCCGAACGGGGGAGGCGGGCGCGGCCTCAACCTTCGGGCAGTTTTGCGCGGCAATCCCACATGGTGCGCGCCGCGTCCTGTGCGCCGTCCGGTGGTATGATGAGTTCAGTCTCCGGGCCGACCGTCAGCCGTGTCTCCTCGTCGCCGAAGATCGTCAGGACATCGACTACCGACGCCATCCCGTCGGATGTCAGGTTCACGTTATATACGCCGCCGCTGTCGACCATCGTCAGCGTGTAGTCCTTGAAATTGCCGAGCCGCAGGGTGCCCTCGATCTGACTGCCAAATCCTTCCAAAGATGTGCTGAAAAGCATGATGTCGCGGCCTGGGAAAGCAGCGAAACTGATGCCAACATCCTCAGAATAATAGGTCATGTGGCAGTATGGACGGCCGTCGTTCCGCGTGAGCGGGTCGGCCGCGGCCTCCCACGCGCCTTGCTGCGCCAGCGCCGGATGGGCCATGGCCGCGCCGAGCGCCAGCATGAGAAGAGTTCGTTTCCACATGCGCGTCGCGCCTCCTGTCCGCGTGTTCGTCAAAGCTGAGTGTCCGTCAAAGCTGATCCCAGCAGCCCGCGAAGCCCTCGGCGGCCTTGGTGGAGCCGGAGGCGGGGAAGGACAGTGCCCCGCTGCTCCCGAGTGAAACACTCATGCCCAACTCGAATGTGTCGGTCATGATGAACCCCTGCAGGATGGCGATTACGCCCTCTTCACCGAGGCTACCAGCCACCCAGGTCGACGGGGTGTCGCCCCTGCTCCAATAAAGCCTGTAGCGCTGGCCCTGCGGTGTATCGCCCGCGAAGGTGATCTGGCCGTCCTGCTCGCCGTTCAGGCCGGTCAGTACGGGCGAGTCGAGGCCGATGAAATTGCCCACACCCGATGTCGCGTGCAGGCTGAACTTGCGCCCCGCGTGGCCGATACCCATCCAGCAATGACCGCCCTGCGCCGTCGGCTGGGGGCTGGAGGTCCATTTCCAGACATCCTCCTGCGCGGTCGCCGCGGGCGGGGTGACACCCAGGGCGAGGGCCGCCGCCAAGGCTTTTGGGGAAAATCGCGTTGCGCGGATCATGGCCATCCTCCTACGCCTCCTCGGTGACGTGGAAATTCACGCCGCCCCCGGCGCGCACCTGCATGCGCTGGCGTACTTCGCGATAGCCGTTGCCGACGGCCACGTCCCAACAGCCGGCCGAAACGGTGAAGGCATAGCTGTCGCCAGGGTCGAGCCACAGGCCGTCGGGCAGCCGGTCCAGGCCGTAGCTGCCCACGTCGCAGGCCGAGATCAGCACCGCCGGCACGCTGATGCTTGTCTGGTTGTGGACGACGATCGTCCCCGTCGGCTCGCCCGGCCGCACCAGCGGCCCGCCGGTCAGCAGATCGCCCGAACAGGCGCCAAGGGCGAGAAATGTTCCCAAAGCCAGCCCCCGCGAAAGTGTTTTCAGTCCCGTCATGGCGTATCCCCCGACGTCAGGTCATGTGTCCATGATGCGCGGGCGTGCTGCCCCCGCCCATCCCCCGAACAGGGGAGACGCCGCCCGGATCTCCGCGCCCCGACACGGGCGCACCGGGCTGCCCGGTGCGCACTGGTCCATGACCCCGGTCTGGGTCGCCGGGGAAAGTGTGCCGCGCAAGCAAGACGTCGGTCGCCTGGTCCACATCCTTGAGCGAAACGGTCCAATGACGGCTGTCAGCACGAAGCGGTCACGATCCTCGACGTGGAACTGTCCGAACGGCACCCGAAGTTCGGGCGGGGAGCGGCCGTTCGCTGCGCCCACCGCGAACGACGGCAACGCGCGGAAGCGA